>JAUVBH010000180.1 GCA_030591285.1 Thermoplasmatota archaeon | reverse complement strand
GATCCAGGACCCCACAAACTGAAGGTGCAGATCAATGGAGCCAAGACGTACGAGAGGGATTTCACTGTCGAAGCAAATGAGACCGAGGATCTAGGCACTGTAACTATGGAGGAGGACAGCAGTGAGAACTACCTTGTCCTTGGACTCCTTGCATCAGGGATCGTTATAGGTGTGATATTCATTGCTATCTACATTTTCATCAGAAGAGGAAATGAGGAAAACTACGAAGAATAGAATCGACAAGTGAAAACTTAATAATATCGAAGTTTTTAGCGCTTCTATACCCAAGGAGGTTGGAAGATGGTCCAGTCTTTTTACACATCCGTCCTAGATCAGATCGATTCAATAGTCGAGCAGATATACATCGATCTTGGCATTCCCAAGAGCTCTGGAACTTCGGGGTATTTTTCCCTGAATATCAGACAATAATATTGGTCTATTTCCTACACCGATGTTGGATATAATTCATCGATTCCATAGTATTGCTGTTATTTCGTGGTATATACAATCTCAATTTGCACAGATTTTCGAACTCTCCCCCTGTACAATAGAGGTACTGTTTAAATACAAAAACTTGGTTTCAGGTTCGACCCCAAGCCTATTAATTCAGGCGAAAAAGGTCACTAATTTCCCCCTGGCCCCTGTTCCGCAGCGGGGCCCGCTCCGAAGCGGACGGAGGGAAAAAAGGAGGCATTCAAATGGACGTCGAACAATTCATGGATTGGGTTATGACAAAGAACCCTGGTGAGAAGGAATTCCACCAGGCAGTTAGAGAGGTAGCTGAGTCCGTTCAGCCAGTCCTTAAGAAGAACCCCCAGTATGAGAAGTTCAGGATACTGGAAAGGATGGTCGAGCCAGAGAGGCAGATCATTTTCAGGGTTCCTTGGATGGATGACAACGGTGATATCCAGGTGAACAGGGGTTTCAGGATCGAGTTCAACTCGGCCATTGGACCATACAAGGGAGGACTCAGGTTCCACCCTTCAGTTTACATCGGGATCATCAAGTTCCTCGGCTTCGAACAGATCTTCAAGAACTCCCTTACCGGACTCCCTATCGGAGGCGGAAAGGGTGGATCTGACTTTGACCCCAAGGGAAAATCAGACAACGAGGTCATGAGGTTCACACAGAGCTTCATGTCTGAACTCTTCAGACACATCGGTCCTAACACTGATGTCCCTGCTGGTGATATCGGCGTGGGTGGAAGAGAGATCGGTTTCATGTTCGGGCAGTACAAGAAGCTCAAAAACAGCTATGACTCTGTCCTTACCGGGAAGGGGATCAACTGGGGTGGATCACTTGTCAGGCCACAAGCAACCGGATACGGTGCAGTTTACTTCGCAGATGAGATGCTAAAGACCAGGGGAGACTCCTTCGAAGGCAAGACAGTTGTCGTATCAGGCTCTGGAAATGTAGCTCAGTATGCTGTTCAGAAGGTCAACCAGCTCGGTGGAAAGTGTGTAACACTTTCCGACTCCGGCGGATATATCTATGATCCAGACGGAATTACCAGCGAGAAGTGGGACTTCGTTATGGATCTCAAGAACAACAGGAGAGGAAGGATCTCAGAGTATGCAGAGAAGTTCGGGGTTGAATACTTCCCAGGCGAAAGGCCATGGGGCGTGAAGTGCGATGTCGCACTCCCATGTGCAACCCAGAACGAGATCTCCCTTGAGGAGGCAAAAACTCTCGTAGCCAATGGTTGCTTTGCTGTTTCCGAGGGAGCTAACATGCCTACAGTCTCTGCAGGTGTTGATTACTTCGTCGAGAAAAAGATCCTCTTCGGACCTGCAAAGGCAGCAAACGCTGGTGGCGTCGCAACCTCAGCACTTGAGATGGCACAGAACCATGTTGGTATCCCATGGTCCTTCGAGAAGGTCGATGAGGAACTCCATCAGATCATGATAAACATCCACAAGAACTCCTGGGATGCGGCAAAGAAGTACGGACACGAGGGCAACCTTGTGATCGGCGCCAACATTGCAGGATTTTTGAAGGTTGCAGACTCAATGATCGATCAGGGTATCGTCTGATCCTGTTTGCATTTAGATCAGGGGCCCCGGCCTTCTCCGGGGCATTTTTTTCATTTTTTTAATGTTATTAGAGTGGTCTTTATCAGATCTGTTGGACCTTTTCTCCTTTTCACTCCAGTTACTTCCAAATGGAATTTTGTCCAGGACTTCAAATTTAAAATAGGGGAGGGTCGATACTCAATTGGAGCGAGAGAGAACGATGAAGAAACTGATCTTACTATCCATTGGATTGTTACTGGTCATAATCGGTTTATTCTTCCTTGGTCTAACTCTCAGTATGACCATAGATCCTCCTCCAGAAGAAAATGAGCAGGGAGAAGAAGTTCCCGGAGATAGCAGTTCAGGTGTTTGCGGGATGGTCATATGTGTCCCAACTTTCTGGGTCCCTGCAGGTTTCCTGATATACTTCGGTCTCCAAAGCAAGGATTCTTCGTCAGGTCTAGGTGATGTTGCAAGTATTCTCAGATCGTATGATGAGATATCCATCGAGGATGCAGCTGAGATGCTGGATCTTTCTGAAAGACAGACCGAGAAGAAGATCACAAGATGCATTGGAGAAGGGATGGTCCTTGGGAAGATAGTCAATGGTATCTTCTATTCACATTCAAAGTTGGATTATTTTCAAAAGAGGACAGATTGGGTTGAGAGATTGAAGGATGTTTCAGATGTACTCATCGCCTACCGAAGGGTGGGTATTGGATTGGTCGCAGAGAAGATAGGTGAGGATGTATCCACAACTGAGAGATTGATCCTGGAATGTATCGAGGAGCGTCTGGTCAAGGGATACCTCTCCACGAAGCAGCATGTATTCTACACACAGGATTATCTGGATCAACTGGATGATGTAAGGATCGGGTGGACTTGCAGAAAATGTGGAGCGAACCATGACGAGGTTCTTCTCCCGGGGGATTTCGGGACATGCAACTATTGCGGATCTCTCTCGGGGGCCAAAGGAACTTCGATTGTGGACCCTGAAAAGGAAATAGCCTATGAAGTAATTGAGTTGTGAACGCCTGTATAGAAAACATTTTTAATATCGTTCCCCAATGTCACGACAATGAGGATTGGGGACGTTGGTACCGTCTCCCACATAGGGGACCTGTTAGCGTTTTCGCTGGCAGTAATGCTTGTAATGTCCTTGATCTATCAGGTCGAGGTCAGAAATACAGATGAGAATGACGCTGACCGTTTGGATTGGCAGAACATCTTGATCTCCATCAAAGGGTGGGTAGGTTTTGATCCAAATGAAGATGGGATCTTGGAACTTGATGGTATTACGGAGAGGGTAGTGGTTATCGAAGATCCATTCCCAATAAGCCAAAAAGTGATCGTTTCATTTATTTTCCAGGAGAATGAGATACAGCTCAATTTCGTAGATGGGTCCATTCGATCCATCCCAATTGTTCCTTCATTAGATATGTTTGTACATGGATGTTCCGTTCTTGTCCGGTCAGATGGTCCTATATTCCCTTGTCTCATGAAGATTGCGATAATTGGGGGAATGGAATGAAGAGATCTCATCCCAGGATCAATGGTATGGAAACCGTTACTTCTATGCTTCTGCTTCTTGTTTCAGCATTGTTGATATCCAATGTATTCACCCTTTTGAACACTCAGCATACAAACACTGCTTCTCTCATTGATCTGAGGACCTTCCAAACGAGATCACTGGGAGAGACCCTTGTAGCATATTCCAACAATTCCATGGAAAGTCCCTATCTAGGTAATTTATCCGATCACCAAGAATGTGATGTTTTCTTTTGGGATGGATCACAAATGCATACATCCAACGTTGAAAAAATCAAATATGAAGATCCAATAGAACAAGTGCTGAGATCAACCCCGGATGGCTTATCAGCAGTGATCATTTTAGGAGATACCCATGGAAAGACCCCTTCAATATCCGGTGAATATGTAACCTGGTCATACGTAATGACAGATGGATCGATCATAACGGTTTTCCTTTCTCTTCATACAGACTCAATCAACTTTGAGGAGGCAAGACAATGAAGATACCAATGATCTCTGGTGATGTAAGGGGAAGGGAAGCTTTTGCCTATCTTGCAGTGATCCTGCTGACCCTTACAACTTTCTATGTGACCTATCAATTGTCTATGGAGAGGCGATGGGACAGGGAGACAAAATTGGGAGCATTATTGAGAGATATTGAACAAGATATGGACGCTACAATGAATATGATCGATCTCGACATCATTTCCACGCACGATAAATTGATGGTCGAGGCAGAATTGCAGATCGAAAAGGACCATTCCTCCTACAGGTTGGACCATGTCCTGGAGGGATTGATGCTTGATAGACTGGAACTTGAATTGGAGGAACGGATATCAGATCATTTGCCGGATAATATTGCATATCTTGTTGAATTAATAAATTGGTCAGTGAATTCT
>JAUVBH010000138.1 GCA_030591285.1 Thermoplasmatota archaeon | reverse complement strand
TCGGGTCCGAATTGAAGACGAAGATCCTGAAGAAATGGGAAGAGAAATGTCCATCACTATCGGTCAAATTCAATTCGATCGTTGTTAGTCCCAGGTCAGTGTTCTTTGGAGTTCCATGGAGCTCCAATGTTATCTCATCGAACTCTATCCATTCCTTATCAGTGGTCAAGGTCCATGTTGGATTTGTCACCCATCCGAAATTCCAGTATTCTTGGAGGTATACCATATCCTCTGTCGCTTCTTTATTGTCCTCGAACGGTCTCATCAGGACGGGAGTATGGACCTGGAAAACATCTTTTACAGATGGATCCCTAACCGATGTTGCAGTAATATTTTCGAACCAGACCATGGATTCAGATACGGTCAGTGTCCCAACATAAACTCCTGTATTCAATCCGATCTCGTCACACACTAAAAGAGGGGTGTAATCAACATTTTTATCACTAGACAGGTTAAGGAATGCCTTATCACTCTTGGTTGGATTTGCATCATCTCCTACCACTGTGAAATAGGCGGTCTCTCCATAGTCCACTATCTCGGTCTGTGTTGTCAATCCTGGATTCTCATAGATATTAACGTTATCAACATTTGTCGGTCTGAACGGATAATCGATCATTATGTCCAGGGCAAAAGAGACGTCAGCCCTGGGTTCGAAATCCAGAACATCGAAGTATAGAACATCATTTGGCACCCTGAAGAACCCACGGTAAACTCCAGTGTTTTTCCCTGTCTCCCTGAGTCCAACCCTCATATTCGGTCGAGCACTTTTCTGGAAGCTGATATTGACCGTTGCAGCATCAGGATACGAAACATTACCATCCTCCCCAGTTAGTTCGAGGTATACTGTGGATCCAATATCGAAAACTCGACCGACATTGAAATATGGAGCTGTATAAGCCTGAAATGTGTAAACCTGTGTAGGTTCAGTATTGATGGAGCCGCTGATTATGTAGGTCTTTCCTGCATCAAATCCACCGATATCGTTCATCATGGAACCGATCAGGAGATCATCCGTACCATCAGAATTCACATCACCTATGGAACCAATAGAGACCCCTAATTGATCTCCTTCTGTCTCACCTTGGAAAGAAGCATCTGCCAAGGATACATTTACATCATTCTGCCATCCAGATGACATCCCATGGAAAACATACACCTGGCCAGCTTGAATATAACTCTCGCTGTTGTCAATGGAACTCATAATAATATCCGAAAGGAAATCTCCATTAACGTCAGCGCCGGCAATTCCTTCCCCCAAATGATCTTCATCATTTTCTCCCACGAATGATGCATCCGCATTCGAAAGGTCTGAGACCGAGGACCATCCGGAAGTTCTGCCCAGGACCAAATGGACCGATCCTTTGTAATTGGAACCCCCATCAAAGGAAGAGATCAACATATCATCGAGATCATCCCCATTGACATCCCCTGCTCCCTTCACAACATGTCCTGATCTGTCGTTGGCACTTTCTCCTTCGAATTTGGCTCCTGCATTCGCAAGTGAGATAGTGCTGGACCACCCGCTGGACTTTCCGAATATAACGTATGTCTGCCCCGCTTCGGTACCCCCATCATCATTGTATTCAGCCCCGATCATGATATCATTGTAACCATCCCCATTGACATCTCCTGGACCGGCAACTGAAGCTCCGGACATGTCGCCATCTATCTCACCATTGATGATGACGTCCGCATTTGACAAATCTGTATCCATTGCCCATCCGGTTGATTTTCCAAAGAAGATATAGGAGCGTCCACGATCAATTCCACCGGCCCCATTGTGTTGAGCACCAATTATGAAATCATCGTAATCATCCCCGTTAACGTCACCCAATCCAGCCACTGAATAACCTGACCAATCCTCCGGGTTCTCCCCCGTGAAGGAAGCATCACTGTTCGATAGGGGAATGTCCATGGACCAACCGGTTGATTTCCCCAGCACCAGATATGTCTGACCAGAATTGGGTCCAACTCCCGCTGATCCTGCTAATCCTACCAGGATATCATCATATCCATCTTTGTTCACATCTCCTGCGCTGTCAATACAGATCATGATGCCAGCGTCACCAGGATTTTCACCATAGAAAGAAGCATCTGCATTCATTAGAGACATATTCTGGTCCCACCCCACAGATTGTCCGAAAACAACATGGACCACCCCATCATCTCCGCCGGAATCACTGTTGCGACCTCCGATCAATATGTCCATGATCCCATCGCCATTGAAATCTCCGGAACTTGATTGGGTCATACCTGATCTATCAAACCCTTTCTCACCAATGAACGAACCTTCAGCAGCGTAGGAGATGTTCATATCCACTTGCAGGGGTTCCCCCCATACAGAAGGTCCTGATGAGGTGAAAACAGATATCTTTGGAATTATTGGATCAGCTGAAAGCTCATCAATTCCGAAATTCAAAAGCAGCATCAAAGATGCAAGAACAATGATCATTCCATTTTTCAAACGGTTCCCCTCCATGTCTGAGATCAAGACTTCTCCCTATAACGGTGGTAAGATGAAGCAATTCTTCATTGAATTTACTTTTTGTTGTATATAATAATTCTTTAGGATGGGAGAATGAAGAAATAAACCTCTTATCTGTTGATCCATCGTTCAAAGTCCAAGGAACTGGATCCCTACCCCTGATAGAAGGATCACAGCTCCTGAGATCGCGTAGGTCCAGCAAGTATTGCCTTCCGAGGTCTTATTTGATGTTCTCCATGATTCCGGCAAGATCGATGCAGTTATGATGTTCTCGTTTCAATTCCTTTGCTACGATCAGAAGGCTCTTGCTTTCAAGCTTCCAAGGGAACTCCTCGACCTTTCTCTCAAGCTGCTTCAGTTCTCTCTCTGGGTCAACTTTCGACCATTTCACCTCGATGAACATTCCGTTCTTTTTTCTTTCATCAAGGGCTACGATGTCGATCTCGGTCTCTTTATTCCAGTATCTTCCAATAGTGCTGGGGGCAAATGGTAAGACATGATGGATAAGCTCCCTTCTGACCAGTTCCTCGAACCTTCTTCCAACATAGGTGTTGAAGTTCTTTTTGAAATCGAAGAGTGGAGCTTCAAGGTTTCCTATCTCAAGATTCGACTTGAAAGGTTCGCAAAAACTGAACCAGAAATTGATGAAATTGTCGCCGATCGAATACAGCGGTCTAGTCATCTTGAGGTCAGTTAATGAACTTTCCTTTGTTATCATGCCCAAGAACATCAATCTGTTAAGGTATTTTGAAAGATCACTGCTTTGGATATTAACAGTGTGACTTATATCGACCGGCCTTGAGTCGCCCTTGGCGATCGAATACAGTATTTTCTTGTAAATGTCAGGTTCCCTGAGTTCCTGGCTCAACAGTATATTCATCTCCTCGTAAAGCCTGCCATCATGGTTGAAAACGATCTCCATGAGATTCTGTATCAAAGGAATTCTTTCATTGTAAATTGAGAGATAATACGGTATTGCACCGAAACATGCGTTGATGGTCACCATTTTTTCAATGTTGGTTTTAGGAAAAAAATCCCATGATCTGATGAAAGGAAGTGGTTTGATCTTCAACTGGCCCGAACGCCTGCCGTAGAGAGGCGACCTGTAACCCATCACACCTTCTTCCATAGACCACGATCATTTCGAACTTGTTGGCCCCATACCCTCTATCGAGCGATTTAGTTCCTTTGCTCTATCTGTAAGATGCAGGACCACGATACGCAGTATTATGATACTGTATATTGATTTTTTCCTGAACTATATTCGATATTTTTTGTTGGAATTATAGGCCCAGGAATTGAATTCCCATTCCCGATAGAAGGATCATAGCTCCCGCGATCGCATGGGTCCAATGCTCTATCTTCTCGAACTTCAATCTTTTTAATCCCAAAGAGAGATAGATCACCATGAAAAGCATGGTTCCAATTGTTGCTATAGCAAAGATAGTGGCAACCAGGATCACTCCGATCAAGGAGCTCTCATATGCTGGGAACATCAACAGAGGTATCAGTGGTTCACAGGGGCCCAGAACGAAGATCGTGAATAGCACCCAGACGGTCATCGTTTTCTTCTTATTGAAATGTTCATGGGTGCGGCCTTTGTGTTTCAAAGCTCTTCTTATTCCCCATATCATGTAAACCAGACCGAAAGCAATTAGAGCCCAAGCAGCGAGGTTTCCACGTACCCCTTCGAAAAGCTCCAACCTTGAAACAGCTACACCAAGACCTATCCCGATCAGACCGAGAACAACGGAACCGAGAACGTGTCCGATACCGCAAAGTAAGGTAACGAAAGAGGTCTTCTTCATTGACCAGTTACCAGCTCTTGACATCATTATGAATGGAAGATAATGGTCAGGACCGAAGAGAGTATGGATGAATCCAAGAGATGCTGCAGTTAATACAAGTAATCCTATTGTTTCCACCATTCATTCACCTCGTAGCACGAATTCTCCTTTCGTGCTACTGATGTTCTGCTTTGATTTAAAGGTTACTTTTCAATGTCCTCTTCGTTCTCACCGAAGTGGTCGTAGGGATCATCCACCGTTTTCATTTCAGCCTCAATGGATCTCAGCTCCTGGCCATAGGTTTCGATATCAGAGGATTTCTTTGGCATATGTGATATCATGTCATCAAGAAAATGATCTTCTTCTTTTGGAGGTTGAGAACTCTCCACCTTCTCTTCTGATGCAGCGATCGTCTTAATGAATAGATCTCCTGGAAGCTCATTATGATCATATTCCTCATTATTGTCCAATTCGCTCTCTTCGACATTTTCCTCTTTATGACTATAGAGTTCGTCATAGGAGAGGTTCTTGTGCTTATCATGGTCATGGGCATGAGCCTCTGTTGCTGTTGCAGCGATCGTGGAAGCACTCTTCTCATGGTGCTCATAATGTTCATGTTCCCAACCCATCTCTTTCTGGTGATCCTCTATGAGATGAGCTATCTCTTCAGATTCCTCATCTGCCTCTTCATCCTCTTCTTTCTTATTTCGTATGAAGAGGAAGATCACTACAGCCAAGATGATTAAGAGAAGGACAACGACAACTGCAATGATAATTCCAATGGGAAAACCTTCCTCATCGCCCTGGATGACCTCGATGTCGAATGTAGAAGTTGCGATCTCCAATCCATCCGAAACTTCAACGGTGATCTCGTGATCTCCCTCCTGGTCAGATTCGGGGGTCCATCTTATCATCCCAGTACCTTGTTTTATCGTCATTCCCGCTGGGGCTCCGACCAGAGTATATTCAAGATTTCCAGTATCTTCC
>JAUVBH010000135.1 GCA_030591285.1 Thermoplasmatota archaeon | reverse complement strand
GCTACCCTGTCTCCATTCCTTCCATCATCCTTGAGCTCTAACTCGCCTCCGCTTTCGATCAGGTCAGAGATGAAAAGTACCTTTCCAATGGGAATATTTGTATCCACCTTCACCTCGAGATGGATCATTTCTCCAACGGTGACCTGATCGTCACTGATCTTGAACTCGCATTCTGTGTCAGTGATGATCTCTATGTCTACCTTCACAACGGCTGAAGACCCATATCTATCGAATACGGTCAGGACCAGCTCAAAGATCCCTGCAGGTGTCTGAACCGGGGGAAGAAACTCCAAAGTGAACTCTTTATCGTCCTCGACAGGGTCGGGATGGTTCCCGTTATCGAACATGCTCACTTCAGACGGGCCCCCTATGGATGAAAGGTCTGCGAACACCGAAAGTGTATCTCCCGGAAGGTCAGCATCATCCACTTCTGCCTTGATCAGAAGATAGGTCTCTCCATCGACATGAAGGGGACCGGGAGCTGCAATGACCTTAATGAACTCGGGAGGGGTGTTGGGATTCTCGATCTCAATTTCGCAGGTTGCCGCTGGTGAGTATCTGTCACCATCGTATGCTCTTGCATACATCGTATAGAACCCGTTCTCCATTGTCCGGGTATCTATCTCGAACTCCCATTTCTCTTCACCCCTTGCCTCGGACCATTCCTCATATATTCCTCCACGGTCCAACCTTATCTCAACACTCTCCACTCCCTCTTCATCGGATGCTGAACCCTGAACAAAAGCTCTACCGTTCAGAGGTCCAACCGGGCAAAGGATACTGACCTCGGGAGGATAGTTGTAAGTTGATGAGCGAACAAGGACCTTCATTGTATCAAATGACCAGTAACCGTCATCATCTACAACCTCGATCCTGGCTGTATATTGACCTTCAAGAGAATATCCAGGGTATTGATATTCCAGATCATTGTCGGATTCGTATTCCCACACTCCATCAGAATCCACATCCCATCTGATCCCGACAATTTCACCATCGATGTCCGAAGCAATGCCGGAGAATATGACCTCTGATCCTGCTTTGACATCCTGGTCTCCACCGGCTTCAACCTGGGGAACCTGGTTCAGAGGATAGTAATAGAGGAAAGTTCCCGTTGAACCTTCGCTGCCGGTCCAGACGAATACCTCCGAGGTATTGGACGCACCAGATACCTTCAAACTGAAACCTTCGGCATAATTCACCTCCATCTCATTGATCTCCAGAGTGATCTCGAATGTGCTGTTGTGGTTACCACCTGGATGCTGGACCAGTTTGTGATCCTGGATCTGATCGCCTGAGGTCTTCAATTGGATCTCCAGCTCGACCATGGCAGGATCCTGCGATTGGATCACCATATCCAATCTTATTGCGGAATGTAGAATGATGGATCTGACCATTGGTTCGGAGGTCCATGTGCCTATCTCTATTGGTGCAAGGGAATATGGGACCATGTATGGAACTGATGCACCTGGGAGCGGGGACAATCCAAGACTCCCGTTGAAATAGAGATCGAACTCCTCCGAATTCACACCGGTGACGTTGACCACCACCTCATCTGAATTCGTGCTCTCGGCACCCCCATTATCCTTCACTCTCAAACCGGCAGTGAATGTGCCACCTCTGGAATAGTAATGTGTGACCACAGGTTCATTGACCCATCCTGAAGATGAACCATCTCCATAATCGAAATTGAATGATACCACTGCTCCTCCCCTGAGATTTGTATCAGTGGATGTAGAACCATCGAAGGTGAACTCTGTAATGGTCGTCCCAGCTGAAGGGGATACCTCCAGTTGTGCGATGGGGGGTGGATTGAAACCCAGAACAGTGACAGGTCTTTCTGCAGAGTTGTTATCTTCATTGGATTCATCTATCTGGTTGTCCGGGTCCGCGACCACTGTGATCGCATGGAGTCCCGGATTTGCTTCCCAGACCACCTCAGCAATGCCGTAACCATGACCGGGAACATCTATGATGTCCTCTCCGATCTTAGACCCGGTCCTCTGGGGGCCATCGATGAACCTGACAACAGCATTCTCAACCTCTGAGGATCCAGTATTGTTCACTCGGGCTGTGATGGTTATTGTGTCTCCACCTTCCAATCTGGTCTCGGAGATCCATACAGAAAGCGGTGTGATCGAGAGATCAGGAGGAAGGGAATCGTATACTATTGTGGAATTCGAGGGTTCTACTTCTCCCTCGATCCCGTTTATGGATACAGATGCGTGGAAGGTCCTTTCCTCTCCAACTCTGCCAAGTGGTCGTATCGAGGCAAAGATCCGGGGTGTTACCTCTTCTATGGAATTGTTGTAGGTGAGTCTGGCCCTGACGATCCATTCCGTCCCCAACAGGAAGGGGCCTGTCAGATCTGTCTGGGCCTCAGTGGAATCTGCGTCAACCTGCACATTGGTGGGGACACCCCAATCACCTGGAGTCCTCATTTCCATGATGATCTCATCACTCTGGGTATCATATGTGGTCTTGGTGAACTGGCCTGTAAATGCTACATCAAAGGGGTCATTCAAGCGAACCTCCTCCGGGACCACTATTCCATAATCCAGGAGGTCCTGCGCCCTTTTAACAGCGCCATAGGAATCGATCGCTCCCCATCCAGATCTGTAATTATACTTGTTGTCCAGATCTGCCCTTGATGTTTCATATCTCTGCTCGGCAGTATCCCTGATCATCAATTTGACATCTCTTGGGGAAAGGTTCGGATTGGCTTCCAGGATAAGAGCAACTATACCGGAAACATGGGGTGTTGCCATGGATGTTCCGGTCTTTTCGGTATAATCGATAACAGAATTGTGCTTCGGAGCCATAATGTTCCTGCCCGGGGCGATCAGGTCAGGTTTCAACTCATCCTCATCATCCAGATCCCCATCAGAGGACCTCGGACCGTAATTGGAATAGCCGTCATATGTATCATCACTCCTGTCGATGGTTGAGTGATCATGAAGTGCCCCTACCGTAAGGGCATTATCTGCCGCTGCAGGACTGGACATACCCTGGCTCCCATCATTTCCGGATGCAACCACAACCACAACTCCGTCATCAACGAGTTGATTCACCAGTCGTGATGTTGTATCCCTTCCTGATGTGAAAACGGTTGATCCCCAGGAACATGAAACTGCCCTTATTCCGAACTCCTCATGGTTCTCTATCACCCATTCCAAAGCTCTATCGGCAGCACCGGTGAAATCGCCCTGTACCCTGGCATACCTGAGATCAACAAGCTGGGCGTCAGGAGCGGTCCCCTTGAACCTTTCAGTTGCTCCTCCGGTTCCCATGACCGTCCCTGCAACATGGGTGCCATGACCATCGATATCATCGGGATCTAGACCAGGTATGGAAGTTGTTCCTGTGAAATCAACCCCGTAAACATATTTCCCTCTCAATGATTCATGAATACTGTTGTCCACACCAGAATCGATAACTGCAACGACGATGCCCTGACCGCTATATCCCAGATCGGTTGCGGTCATAGGACTGTAATCTATCGAATCCCTGGATCTAGTTGCCGGAGAGGATACATCCAGGAAGTTTACCATCAATGGCCTGTATTCCATCATATTTACCCAGGGAAGAGATGGTAGCTGGTGATGGGTCCCATCCGCTGAAACTGATAGATAGATGGCGGTGGAAAACCTTCCTACACCATGAACGATGGGATCCAGCCTAGATCTTTCAAATGAATTGAAGATGAACTCCAGGTCCGATCTTGTGACTGGTTTTGCCAGATGGACATTTATCCCAATTCTACCATCTGCTCCATCCAGGTCAGACCATTGACCCTGTAGAAGATCGTCAAGATCGTTCCCATCTTTGTCCTGGTCCCAATCGGTCCAATCATATGGGAGGATGTCTGATAGTGTAAACGGACCAACATAACCCGAAGAGGATCCATCAACTCCAGAGACACCGATCATCGGAACCATCAGAGCTGAGATCATAAGTATGGATACTATGGTAATTCCAAGGGCTCTCATTGGTATTTCACCGCTGTCAGGACAGTATTATTACTATCCAACCAATTTATTTATAAGTTTATACTAAAAGGGTAAAAGAAGTCCATCCAGTATCAGATCAGCTTATTTCCAAACCAAAGTCAACATCTTTAAATAGCCCCTCTTGGATGATGGAAATCACATCCCCACATGGGAAAGAAGGTGGTTCAAAATGACCAATGACCAGGAACCAATGAAGACCGGAACGACTACACTAGGCATGGTCTGCAAAGACGGCGTTGTGATGGGTACTGAACATAGGGCCACCATGGGAACACTCATAGCCCACACTGAGACACAGAAATTATTCCCTATCGATGAGCATATCGGTCTCACAACCGCTGGACTTGTTGGCGATGCACAGAACCTTGCCAGATACATAACCGCAGAAGCAGAACTTTTCAAACTGAAAAGGGACCAATCCATGACCATTAAGGCAGCTGCAACACTCACTGCAAATATTCTTTCTGGAAGCAGGTACTATCCATACTGGGTCCAGCTACTTCTTGGTGGCTGGGACAGAGAAGGAGGACATATCTATTCCCTGGATGCTGCCGGTGGTTCGATCCCTGATAAATACTGTGCAACAGGATCTGGTTCTCCATACGCCTATGGTGTCCTTGAGGACAACTTTGAAGAAGGAATGACCTCCTCCAAGGGTGTCGATGTTGCAATAAGGGCTCTTAATGCTGCAATGAAAAGAGACTCCGCTTCTGGCAATGGTTACGACATCGTCGTTATCAATGACAAAGGCTGGAATCCAGTCACCCAGAAAGAGCTCGAGAAGAGGAAGGAAAAGTTAAATATCAAATAATCCATTGTATCTCAAGCGAGAAGCGCTTTGTTAGTTCCATATTTCCACGTTTTAATCAAATCAGTATTGATTCTATCCACATTCAGATGATCTAGGATTCTTCATCATACTGGATTATGTAATACCAGTAGGCCATTTGTTTTTCCGATCTGGGAGACATGATGGGGGGGTGAGCAATTGACATACGAAGCGCTGATCAAGCGTATAAAGCAAGAGATTGAAGAGATCGTACCCAAGGACATAGAGATCACCGGTGTAGCCTTCGAAGGTCCTCTGGTGGTAATACAGACCAAGAACCTTGATGAATTCGTTTATGATTCGAATCTGGTCAGGAGGCTGGCACAGGGCCTTAAAAGGAGGGTTGCCATCAGGCCTCATACATCCCTTGTCAAGGATGTCAATGAAGCTAGCAATCTCATCAAGGATCTCATTCCCGAGGAGGCGAAGGTCACCGATGTTTCATTCAATCACGATTCCAACGAAGTTACAATAGAAGCTCTATCTCCCGGTCTAGCCATAG
>JAUVBH010000310.1 GCA_030591285.1 Thermoplasmatota archaeon | reverse complement strand
GTCAGTTCTGGATAATGATAGGCCGGTCCTTGTTGAAGATACATCCGATGAAGCAGGATCAACAGGGGACGAGTTCGAGTTCCATGTATCGCTTGGAGATAATATTGGAATAGGCCTGGTAACGGTCGAGTACTGGTTCGGTGAAAGTGGAGACCATGAAAATGTATCCATGGATGGAGAAGGTCCGTACAACCTCACTATTTTGATCCCATACGACTCACTTGACGAATTGAACTATATTTTCCATTTCAACGATACATCGGGAAACTGGAATAAAACAGAAGTGATTAATATCACCATCTCTGACAATGATAGACCGAAATTCGTGTCTGATTCTACTCCGACGAATACAACGACTGGGTCAGATGTCACCATTTCCATCGATGTGGTGGACAATATCGGAATCGATTCTGTTATAGGGGAATATTGGTTCGGTGATGGCGAACACTATGAAGTTGAGATGGTCCTTGTCGGAGATCTATATGCGCTCACACTATCGATAACTATGAACTCCACTGACCCCTTGAATTATTTCATCACAGCTTGGGATACTTCGGATCTGTTGAACTCCACAGAGACAAGAACGATCGAGGTAATGGATGATATCTCTCCAGAGGTTCAACCTGTGGATGATCTCACCCTCTATGCAGGGGATACTTTGCTTGTATCAATTAACGCAACCGACAACGTTGGAATTTTCGATCACGTCTGGAACAACACTCCTGCTCAATCTTCGGGGAGCACCATGTCAGGGGTTCCAACAAAGAGTGGGACCTTCATAGTTTCAGTGACGGTGTATGACGAAAGCGGGAACCTTGCTTCTATCAGCTTCACAATCACTGTTCTTCCAATAGACAACGACAATGACGGGGACGGTATCCCGGATCTTGTCGAGATCGCTAATGGACTTGACATGAACGACTCAAGTGATGCATTACTTGACCAAGACAACGATGGTCTAACAAATCTCGAAGAGTATCTGAACGGCACCAAGATGAATGATGACGATAGTGATGGGGATGGCATGCCTGATGGGTGGGAGGTTATAAACGGTCTAGATGCGCTCACTTCATCCGCTGACAGCGACGCTGATGGGGACGGAAAAACCGATCTTGAAGAGTACATTGACGGATCAGATCCCAACATAAAAGATGAAAGCGATGAGGCCTTAAGTTCCTGGATCGTTGTGTTTTTAATATTGGCAATCGTGGTGATCATCCTTGGTATTGGTATATTCCTCTTCATTAGGAGGAAGAAAACCGCAGAGGCACCTCAAACCAGCACAATGGATTTTGTGGACCCGACATCTCCTGAATCTCCTCTGGAAAACTCATCTGCCGTAAGTGATAATGTCGAGACCCCGATCCAGGGGGTTCCCGGGGAACCGGCTGTAGCTGATAAAGCGGTCTCTCCAATTCAGGAGATACCTTTGGAAGAACCCCTACCACCTGATGAAGGGACTCCCGGTCAGGTGGTTCCAGCCCCAGATCTGGTTCAGCTGGTTGAAACTCCAGTTGAAGAACAGATGTCAGATGAGGCCCCACAGATCCCTGTTGATGAAACTCCGATTCAGGAAGATTCACCAATTGAAAATGTTCCGGATCAAACCTCTTGATCTGAAGTTGGTGAAGAAGGATATCCCAGGATGAAGTGATAGACCAATGGTTTACACTGCCCATAAGATTCGTTTCTATAATGTGCTACCAAATATGCCTTTGTGCATCTATATATTAACTATATTGTAATCTGTATTGAACAAAAGACATATATATGCTCAACAACATATTCCATTAACATGAACGATCTGGAGATCCACAGAAAGCTTTCAGATTTCGAAGTTCCACTGTTCACCATCAGTCAATTGGAAGCTGTTTTTGGTACCGATTATAACGGAACCGTTGTAAAACTGAACCGCCTTGTCAATAAAGGTGTATTGATAAGGGTATTGTATGGAATGTATTCGTTACCAGGTACGGACCCTCTTTGCATTTCGTCATTCATTGAAAGGCCCTCCTACATATCATTGTGGGCGGCTCTAAGATACCACGGGTTGACAGATCAATCCCCAAGGATCATCGATGTGATCAATACCAAAAGGTCAGAGAACATTGCACTATACCATCACGATGGTAAATTTGAGCTGAGATTTGTAAGGACAAGACCCGATCGGTTGTTCGGTTACTCAAGGGAGAACATCGGAGGACATTCTTGCTTCATCGCAGATGCCGAGAAAACGATAGTTG
>JAUVBH010000224.1 GCA_030591285.1 Thermoplasmatota archaeon | reverse complement strand
GGACGAGAATTCCAGGGAAATGATGATCAACGGTATCAAGGCATTTGCAGAGAGAAATATCCCGGAAAACTATCTGCTGGAGCTCGATAAAAAGGGTGAGGACATCTCCAGGGAGAAGATCAAGGAGATGTACGATCCCACCAAATTGGGGATCAACCTCCTGATGATACCTGCTGAGTTCGGTGGTATTGGTGCGAGCAATTTTGACATGTACCGGATATGCGAGGTACTGGCAAGTATTGATCTGGGTGTCGCTACAGCTGTTTTTGCAACATTCCTTGGATTGGATCCAATTCGTGTTGGAGGAACCCCGGAACAGAGGCAGAAGTGGTTCACCAAGATCGCGACCGAAGGGAGCCTTGTCGCCTATGGTGCCACAGAGGCAGAAGCAGGCAGTGACCTGACAGCACTCAAGACGAAGGCCGTTCCCATCATGGAGGACGGTAAGATAGTCGCTTATAATATATCTGGAAACAAGCAGTGGATATCCAACGCCGGGATCGCAGATATCTACCTGATCCTAGCAAAGGATTCCAAAGCAGTAAGCTGGTTCATCGTGGAAAAGGATTCTGAAGGTATGGAATTCAACAATCCTGAAGAGAAACACGGGATCAGATTGGCCAACACGGTAGCTTTCTCAATGGATGGTGTTAGGGTCCCTGCTGAGAATCTTGTAGGGCTCGAAGAAGGTCAAGGACTTACCCAGGCGCAGGCAGTGTTTGGAGCTACCAGGGTAATGGTAGCAGCTTTCGGACTGGGTTGTGGATGGGCAGCGCTTGGCAGGGCTGTTAGTTATTCACAGGGTCGGATACAGGCTGGCGGGCCTCTTTCCGAAAAACAGGGTTATACTCATAAATTGATAGTTCCACATGCAGTCAGATTGGAAGCGTCCAGGGCCTATATTGAAGATGTTGCTCTGAGACTTGACGAAGCTGGCCATGGACTTCAGACCGAAGGGGCCATAGCAAAATGGTCAGGCTCTGAATCAGGTAATGCCGCCGCCGAAGCTTCCATTCAGGCTATGGGTGGATATGGATATGTCCATGAAATGACCGTTGAGAAGATAAAAAGGGATGTCAGAATTACCCAGATCTATGAGGGGACCAATGAGATCCTGGAGATGACCATCGCCAGGAACAGATGGCAGGAACATCTCAAATCCAGGGGACAGTTCTACAAGGATATGGCCCAGGAAATGCTGGACCTTCACGTTAAAGAGCCCAATGTTGGAGCAGAGATCGTAGCAAATTCTTTGAAAGCCCTTTCCAATATATTCGAAGAGTGCAGAACCCAGAAGCTAACGAGGAACCAACATATTCTAATGAGACTTGGAGAGCTGGCTGCTTGGGGAGAGTCCGCAGCAGGTTTTTGCAAGAAGTCTGCCGAGGAGAAATATTCCAAAGCCGTGAAGTTCGACCGGGAAACCTGGCAGACAATGTCAAGGATATATGCCAGAGACAGTGCACTGAAGGTTGCAACTGATGGTATCAAATTGATAATGGGATATGGTGAGGGAGAACCAGCAGGACTTCGAAACATTGTATTCCTAGACAGAATAATGGCAGGTCAGAGTGGTCAGAGAGAGGACAAGGACTTCGTTGCAGATAAGTTGAAAGACGTCTTCAAGATGACCTGAGTTCGAGCAAGTTCATTATGTGTAATAACGATGTTCCAAACTTCTTAAGTACTTTTTACTGTAATATTGCTTTGCTTTTTATACGGGGAGAGAAGATGATAGGTTCACGAGTAATGATGTTGTTCTTTGTTTTCATATGGGTTCTGTCATCCAATGTTCTGATTGGTGGACCCGTTGCAGAAGATTTCCATGATAAGGAGATCAGGGCAGAGAATTTCCTAAATACCCCAACCAGGTCACAGGCGGCTGAACTCCTTTGGGAATATGCCACCGATGACTGGATATTTTCATCCCCGGCCATTGCTGACCTGGACAATGATGGTGATCTTGATCTTGTCTTTGGGAATGGGGTCCATGACTCCAGAGGTCAGGGAGGTGCGGTGATAGCTCTGAACAATGAAGGTGAGGAACTCTGGAACTTTTCCACCGGTTCGGATTTCCCAGCCTCTCCAGTTGTCTACGATCTTTTTGGAGATAGTTACCCGGAAGTGTTGATCGGAGATAGGGATAATGGTTTTTATTGCTTGAATGGAGCGGAAGGGACACTTCTTTGGAAATACGCCATTGGGCAGTGTGAGAGCTCCGCTGCAGTAGAAGACATCGACCTCGATGGATCGCCGGAAATTGTCATTTGCGGACAATCTGGACTTGTTGTTCTGGACCGAAATGGCAAGGTCGAGTGGAAAGGTGAGGGAAATTACAGGTGCGCTCCCACCATCGCTGACTTGGATGGAGATGGGGATCCGGAGGTGATCTCCTGTGATATGGAAACAGTTCATGTCTACCGGGGAAATGGCAGTTTGAAATGGAGTACCTATGTGGGTTGGTATGTGGCTTCTTCACCTGGTATTGGTGATCTTAATGGGGATGGTGTCAAAGATATTGTGGTCGGGCGGAATGCTGGAGGTCTATTTGCTGTGAGTGGAAATTCGGATATTCTCTGGGAATCGGATCTCGGGTGCGGAATATATACTTCCTCTCCAGCGATGTTCGATATGGATCGTGACGGACATCTTGAAATTTTTGTGGAGACACAAGGCCAAGATTCCAAATTGTATGCTTTAAGTCATGAGGGAGAGGAACAGTGGTCATGTTCTCTTGGTAATGGTTATTCTTCCCCGGCCATTGCTGACGTGGATAATGATGGTGTCGAGGAGTTACTTGCCGGTGATTGGGGTGGCGGAGTATTCTGCTATGATGGGGATGGTAATAAGGTTTTGATCCTCCAAACCGGTCAGGTAGCATCCTCCCCAATAGTTGCTGATCTGACAGGAGATGGGTTTCTGGAGGTAATTATCTCCTCCACGAACTCGGGAAGTGATTCGGGAATCGTACAATGCTTCTCGTTGAATACTTCATGTGATGTGGGAGAGATCGTTTGGGGAAGCTTTCAACACAGCTCGTACAATACTGGGAACCCATTGATCCGGTCAGGTGTGAATCCTGATTTCGATGGGGATGGATATGGTAATGGATTGGATGCCTTTCCAAGGGATCCAACCCAGTGGGTCGATTGGGATGGAGATGGATATGGTGACAATCCAGACGGTAAAGAACCTGATGTTTACCCAGAGGACCCCGATGAATGGAAGGATTCGGATAGTGACGGTTTTGGCGATAACTGTGATGAATTTCCAGAAGATCCTGAAGAGTGGCAGGACACAGATGGTGACGGGGTGGGTGAGAATTCTGATGATTACCCGGAGGATCCTGATGAGTGGAGGGACACTGATGGGGATGGGGTTGGAGATAATGGCGATATGGCTCCGGAAGACCCTGCAGAATGGAAGGATAAAGATGGCGACGGTCATGGTGATAATGGCGACCAATTTCCCAACGATCCCTTTGAATGGATAGATACCGACGGTGATGGGGTAGGTGACAATAGAGATGATTTCCCTGATGATCCCAACAGATCGAAAGACAATGACGGGGATGGTTATGCAGATGAAGAAGATGAATTTCCTCACGATCAAGGAGAATGGGAAGATACTGATGATGATGGTGTGGGCGATAACAAGGACCAATTTCCCCATGATCCAACCGAACACATGGATTCAGATCTCGATGGGGTGGGTGACAATGAAGATGATTTCCCAATGGATATAGCCGCTTCATTAGATACTGATGGAGATGGATATCCGAATGAATGGAACATTGGAATGAGTGAAGAGGATTCCACAACTGGTTTGGTGCTGGATTTGTTTCCTGATGATCCTAACAAATTTGAAAAGAGGAATAATTTCGTTC
>JAUVBH010000205.1 GCA_030591285.1 Thermoplasmatota archaeon | reverse complement strand
GGCAATACTTGTGATCCCTTCCTCTCTTTTTAGTGGACTGACGGGATAAAAATTGTGTGATTGTGCCACACCTGAAAATGCCGGATAGAACTTATTTTCATATTTGCTCCCGACCAATCTCTGGATCACTACTCCCATTTTCTCTTCTTCGGCCAGATGTACAGTGGTCTGAATATATGACCTGGCTGAATTGTAATATGTGGAGGCGTAGACAAGCTTGATCGCCTGGCATAACTGATCCAGTCGTTCCTTCCTTTTGCCACAGCTGTTGGGAAGAATGTAGGTGGAATATATTCCCGCGAATGGCTGGTTCTGAGAATCTTCTAGAAGAGAGGAGGATCTCACTGCTATTGGAACCTTGATATGCTGCAGATATGTTTTCAATGAGCTTACGATCTCCTTTGGAAGTTCAAATGAAATGAATATTTTCTTTATCTCGTCGTCTGTAAGATCTCCCTTGATCTTGTCATGTATCCCATTTTCATGGATGAAACGGTCGAAGATATCGGTTCCAATAGCCAAAGTTTCCGGCACGGAAATGGGACATCCCTGTATCTTCCTTTTCAGTCCGCTTTGATGAAGCAGAGAAGATAGAAAGGCAATACCCCTTCCTTTTCCACCGAGGGATCCACCTCCCAATCTGGTGAAAGATCCCTCGAACTCGAACCTCTGCCGATCGAAATCAATGATCATACCAAGCTGCTTCAATCTCCTGGATTCTTTTATCTGTTTCAATAGATAGTTCCTGATATCCTCGGAATCTTTGAAATCGGAGACCTTCTTTGGTCTTATCTTCCCTGCCAGTTCTATCTCCTGTCTTGCAAGAAGCCATTTTGAGAAATGATTTGACCTGGCAGCTATATCGATGGATTCAGCAGGGACGATCTTGAGGAGATTTGTCATCTCCTCCATATCGAAAGCTCTAGCGACCTCAGTTCCATCTGACGTTCTGAATGTGAAAGCACCGAAACCGAGGTGCTCGTTGAAAAAATCCTTGATCTCATGGAGCATGGTCTCCGAGTTCTTATGGACAAATGGGATCCCCATGACCTTGGCCTTACTATCATGTTCTTGTCTGGTCGATTGCAGGAGTATTGGAAATTCCTTTCCGATCTGATGAGCCAGTTCGAATCCGGCTTCCTCATTATCCTCACCACCCTTTGGATAAGAGATGTCTGAAATGACCCCCATGATATGGTCTCGATATTGGTCCAGTTTCTCGATAGCTTCCTCAAAATCCCTGGCAAGTAGGATCTTGGGTCTTGCACGTTTTCGGAGCATCTTCTCATGCTCGTTCAGACCCTCGGTGATCAGAGAAAGTGTCTGGGTCATGATCTCAGTATAGATCTCTGGCAGGAAAACCGAATAAAATCTGGGGTTGTTCTCGACCACCAGTATTATTCTTACCCTTCCTGTCTTGATATCCGGTTCTACATTCAAATTATCCTCGACGAACTTGGTCATTGCCATCAAGAGAGTGGAATCTCCGTTCCAGAAGAAGATGTGATCGAAACCTTTCGTGTCATGGGTCCATTTGTATAATTTCAGATCTCCTGCATCTGTCAGCAAAAGAACAATTGGTATCTTTTTCTGGATATCCTTGGCTTTTTTACCAAATTCTTCTATGTCCATATCTGCGATACGGGCCATTGTGACTATCATGTCATACCGATTGTTCTCGAGCTCACTCAACGCTTGTCTACCAGATGATACCCTTATGACCTGGGGTGGAAAGGGGAGTGCCAACTCTCGATATTTAGCTGATAGCTGTTCGAAGATCAGTCCATCCTCTTCAAGCGTGAAGGCATCATAGAGACTGGACACAAGAAGGATCTTTGAGACTCGGTTCTTCATCAGATCATAGAAATCATGGACCCCTGGCCTATAATCCGCATCATAATCGATATCCTCTGCAACCAGGTCCCCGATGCCTTCCTCCATATCTTCAATATGGACTGAATACTATTTACTCTTCCTCACTGAACGCAAAACTTTCTTATTCAAAGTCTGATATGGGAGCTCGATGAAGACCATCCGTACAAAAATGATCGCGGGGTTGGCGATCGCCCTCTTCCTGTCCATAGCGGTGATCGGGATCGTGGTCCTCTCTGGTGGGGATGACACGCCAGGTAAAGATGTCCCCGATGGAGAATGGATAGGGATACTCAATTCTGCCACCAGTGTCAGAACTTCCTATCTGGATAACAAGATCCTGACAATAGACAGTTCAATGGAACACTCACCACTTGTAACAGTTTCAGCATCTTCAGCAGCCGTCAGGAAAATGGGTTCCGGTATGGCTTACACGCCCATCATTATCACCGACGAAGAGGATGATGCGTTTGATAGATACCTTTCTCTCTCGGAAAGAGAACCTATCAAGATCGGAGCAAATGATCCCCCCCTGGACACTATCAATATTGCGAGACAGAATTTTCAGGTCGCAGATGTGATAATGGTCTATTCTACCTACCAGGAGGGCCTGAAAGGTGTGGCTCTTGCTTCATATTACGGGATCCCAATGATCTATGCAACCGAGGAGACCTCTGAACTCGGAGAGTTGATGGAAGAATTGGAGGTCAAATATGCGATCTCCATTGGTGAAGCACCGATCCTGAGTGTTCCCACAATGGGATTGGACACGGGCGAAGGGCCGTGTCACAATGAATTCTTCCTGATGTGTCTTGGATCCAAGGGAGATAGTACGGATTATGTTGTGGTTACGAATCCAAAGGACATCGAAAATAACTGGGGTCGACCTGATCAGATCCCGACAAGGGGAGTATCCATGGCCTCTGCTCAATTGATCGCATATAGATCAGCCCTTTCATTCTTTGTAAAAGGATATAATTCATCAGAGCTAAGTGTGAACTTCGATGACCCTGAAAACTTCAACCAGATGGGAGCTTCTGTGGAGGTTTCCAATGGATACGCTTTCGATATCAAGGAGAATATGATCCATGCATGGAACCTTTCCCAGGAGAATGAGGCCTTTGATCTGAAGTTCCTGGGAATTGTCGGGGATCCTATTGGAGTCCCTTTCCATTATGAATACTTCGATCCGGCCGAGACTGGAGTAACACTTTCCAACACCCGATTCATTGCATCGGATTACTATTTCTCTGACCTTGAAGGAGATGAGAAACAGGAGATCTCCTATGGCAGGATCGTGGGGAGGACCTTGACGGATACTTCTCTTCTTCTGGCCAGAACCCTCGGTTTTGATGAATATTCTGAATCCCAATTCGAACGTGGAAATGATCTCGATCAGCGTATCTTCGATACTCTTTCCCCTGACTGGAAAGACAACGCCGGGGTTTTTATCGGTACTTCAAAACCATTTCCGCTTCCTGGAGCTCTAAAACACATGAAGAAGTATCATTACGATGTTTTAGGAGATGGAGGAATGTTCGTAACATCGGAGGAGTCTATGAGACTCAACGATGTTACTGCAGACATGGTCATGGACAAGATGAACTACCTGATGTATTGCGGCCATGGACTGCAATCGGCGTGGTATTCCAATAGAGCAGATAACATCGATGCACGCTTTGTCTCCACTCAGGAATTAAAACCAGGATTCACAGCTGTCATGGCATGTCTGACCGGAAGGATCGATAACCTTGAGGATAACAAAGAAGACATGATCTCCATGTCATTTATCCATGCAGGACTCAATGGATACATCGGTGCCAGTCGTCTTGCATATGGTCTCTTTGCAATAGGAGATGGAGAACAGGGATTGCTCCTAGACACTGGGGCCCTCTATCTTGTTGACTGCATCACTGATCATTTTGTCAACGAAGACCTCACCATTGGTGAGCTTCTCATGGTTTCCAGAAATGATCTGATCGATAAATGGGGACTCGATGGTAATTCCAATGAGAGCCAAGAAGCCATCACAACAACCTGGGAATATCTTCTATATGGTGACCCAGCCTGGAATCCTGCTTGATCGAATATACATGATAGCACCCTAGCAATCTGAATGATTTTCTCTTTCTAGTTATCATTAGTGCATACGCTCCCGGCAGGTAATCAAGACGATTTTTCACCATTTCCAACAAATATAAATACTAGTGTACACTCCACACTATTGTAAGGTTTACAGTATTGGGCCCCTAACAATACTATGGGGCTAACAATACCGACCCTTTCATCATAGGCAGGTGAAAAAAATGGCAATGATCGAGATAGAATCTCT
>JAUVBH010000060.1 GCA_030591285.1 Thermoplasmatota archaeon | reverse complement strand
ACTGTCTGCCTATGTCAACTATCTTCTGGGTGTTCACGGTCCTTCCTCAACGAACCGCTCTTGCATTGAAGGGGCCCAGGACCGTTGCACCGGTGATGGGAAAGCTACTGAAAACAGCCAAAAGGATCTCTAATCGGGATTTCACCAATATCCCATATCAGTGCAGGGAGATAATCAACCGAAACGTTTTCAGAAGAGAGACCGACCAGTCAATGGAGTTCCAACATTCCAGGATCGCGATCTTCCCTATTTCCAACCACCATTTTGCCCAATGCTGGAAGGGGAGAAGCAAGAAGACCATACGGGAAGAAGTATTGAACCCCTTCCCTATAGAGCTCCTTTCTCAGGCCCTGTATCCCTTCTTGAAGTATACCGTAGCAAGTGTTGAAGAACAGACCTGGATGCAGGAGAACTGGCCTCTGGGACCGATCGATATCCCAGATATCATGGCGGGTCTCACTCCGGAACGTCCTTTCGTTCTTCCTCATCTCTGGGTGGATCCGGATATCTACGACCCTGAGAAGACCGATAAGGTCCTTCAGGATCTAAAAGATGGTGTTATAGATCTTCAACAATTGGATGTGCTTCATGATGATGGTATCCCGGACCTTTTCACTTTCACCGGATGCCCCACAGGCCTTTATGAATTCAGAGCTACCAGCATCTACTGTGTTCCAGTTTATCCAAAAGGGAGTAAGATCTTCGATGACTTTTCGGATTTCGTAGCGGACGAATGGTTCCCTAAGCTATCCGGTCAGCTTAATTTTATTACCGGTAGACAGGGGTTGAGATTGGGTGTGGTCAGTCACGCTGCGAACCTGAAACCACAACCGTTACCAGGGCCTGAACCCGGTGGGAAACTGGGATTTGAAGATGGTCTTTTAGTAACACTACTGTTCGGTGCGATACCGGATGATCTGCCAATATGGTTGGAATCCACCAGGGATATCGTTGAGAGTTACAGGACGGATGATTTCTGGGAGATCTCTGGATACGATTCGAACGAATGGCTCCGTGAACTTGCAACCTATATCGGCTGGAGTGACTGGCCCTTCAAGAAGTACATTGACAAGTAATGGGTGATGATGACTTCTCCCTGCTCAACAGGATTTAATAGTCGGTGATATGATTCCTTTTTCGCGGAAGATCGGCAGGGGTTTGATAAATGGATGTGGAGAATGATAGATTCCAGATCGGTTACAATCTTTCAAACCTATTCAAGTATCTTTTTAGAGTAACGGCCCTGTCCTATATGGTCCTGGGTTCGATCATCCTCATAGTGCTCATATTCCTGGCTTTGATCACTCTGGAACCATTTTTCCTGTTGTTGATCCCTGTTTCGATAATTGGTATTGTTCTGATAACAGCTCCTTTCATGGTCCTAATTGTGGTCCTTATCCTTTTCCTGCGGTTCTCACTCATATCCACAAGGTGCACGAACTATGTAAAGCTCAAAAAGACCAGACTGAGAATTGTCAAGCAGGCAGGTCCACGCTCTCCAATTTTCAGCATAGAGATCCCATATTCAATTATTTCACGTGGGAATAAATTCGATGACGAGACCTTTCAAAAATGGAGGAAAAATTCTCATTTCATCCACAAATTGACCGGAACCTACACACTTCCCCATGGAAGCATGCATGTTCCGATGACAGGCAGGGAGAACTTGATCATAATATACTTGAAAAAAAGTGTGAAGCTGAGAAATCATGATCTTGCAAATCCATGGGCTAAGTACCCGATCACAAGGACAAAGAGGGTTAAGATGGTGATCATCGATATTGAGGTCAGAAGACAAGAAGAGTTCCTTGATAGATTGGATGAGAAGATCGTCATGGCCAAAGTGAGGATGATGGATATCAAGGGAAGGAAGATGACAAAGGCTCCTATGATGGCAAAGGTTCCACCAACATATTGACAAATAATTCAGACATCGTCGTATTTATTTCAGATTATTTTCACTCATTGACTGAAAAACTTATATTCTAATTTCCAACATATCAACAATTGCCTGTAAAAAAAGGTGAACCAGGAAAAGGGTGAAGGGAGGCCCATCCTGGCAATCCAGGTGGTGATACATTGAAAAGGTTAGTGCTAGGTAGATTGAGAAGATCTTCAAAGAAGATCAATGAGAAATGGAAAATAGTACAACTGATGGCAATGGTAGCACTATCAAGTGCACTTGCCGGATGTGTGGGAACAACGACAACGGGCTCGGATCCCTGGGAGCATGATTTCTCAGGAGACTGCAGCGGTCTTTCAACATTCATAGATGATAGGAATGATGTTCATCTTGTGTGGATGGAGCGAGTTGAAGAATATGGTGATGGATTTCTAAAGGCATTCTACATGAAAGTTACTGATCGAGGTGACAAGATAATAGATAGAATGGAACTTGGGGAAATGACTGGTTTCAATTGGACAACAGATCAACTCCAATGTGATCTTGTCGTAGATAGCTCGGGAACAGCTCATGCAGTGTTCGGCCTTCAAGGGTCGATCTATTTTGTGTCGATAAATAAGGTGGGGGTTGGATCGTATCCAAAGATCATATCAAGCACCACTGGAATGGCTTTGGATCCGGATATTTCTATAGCTGAAAATGATGCGATCCATATCGTATGGACAGATTTCAGATTCGGATTGGCCAGGATAGCATATCATAGGGTTTCAGCCACAGGAGATGTTCTCTATCCGATCGAGGTCATCGGGCCATCCGGGAGTTACAATCCTTCAATATGTGTCGATAAGGATGGTTACATCTACATCGCATACTACAGAGAATACACTGAGTCAAGTTGGTTTTTCTTTTTCAGCAGTACGAGCGACCATTACAGGAACATTGTCCTGGAGAAAATGGATAATGACATGAAGATACGTTCTGAACTCTATCTTGATATTGAGGAGTATCAATGGTATGAACTGGATACCCTGGAAATGATATTGAGAGATGATGGGTCCCCTGTATTATACTGGACCACATACAATTCTCTTCAATACTATACGATATCCAAACAGTTTTCAACGGGTTCACATGAGGACAGTAGACAGTTTGCGAAAATTGATGATACAACATTTTTTCTTCATGTCGAAGAACCATTCAATCTTTGCAATTACACAATTTCAGCCAGGGTCTATCAGACAACCAATATGCCTCAGAAGGGAGACATTCTGATCAAGGTGAACAATTCTGATTACAGAAAGATAGGTGAATATTCCTTCTCAAGGGAGTTCTTTCTGGTCTATTTTTTCTTTGGTGGTGAATGGGAATCATTTCAAGCGGACATCACAGATATGATATCGGGAAATTGTGACCTGCTATTGCATCTAAAAGATGCATCCTATTACGGTAGTGCACGTTTCGGAAGTGCTGAACTTATCACCAGCCCCGGAATGAGGGATGGTCCTTCAACTCACCCAATACTTCTGAACACAGATCCGATCGCAAAACCATCTGCAAGTCCTGGAAAAGATGGAGTCGTAAATTTCCTCAGTATTTCCAAGGTGGAGGATGGGTCGGTCTCCTACCATAAGACCCGATATGGATCGGAGACTCCCGTAATGGAGAATTCTTTCAAGAAGGAGGAAAGTGAGGTCCTTGAGGTTTCGTTATCTTCTGATACAAATGGATATGATCATATTTACTGGATATACCAGACAGAAGATGAGAATAAGATTGCTCATGCCAGGCTGGATCGAGATGGAAACTTGCTGGATGGTCCAAAGACGATAACAACTTCGCCCAGACGTTGGCACTGGTATGATGATCTTGGCGGACCGATCGCTACAGCCTTCATTTTCATTGGCGCTCTGTTGGTGATAGTCTTATCAATTGTCCTTTTAGTACGAAGGTATCGTAGGAAATGGATACCGCCTATGACTGCGACCGCGATCTTGGATATGACTCCGGTTGTAAAAACCAATGTTGAAATTCAAGATGAGGAGGAAATGGTTATTTTCGAAGTGATCAAAAGAGATTGATCGATTGTTTAAGTTAATTTATAACTTAAAATCAAATCAAGCAACGGAATTACATATATAATCATCTCCACCTTTGTTCGTTATCGGAGCTGGGAATATGAATCCTGACAAGGAACTCGTCATCCAGACCAATAAGCTCACCAAATACTACGGGAAGGCCCGTGGTATCATTGATGTTGACCTCTCCATTCAGAAAGGGGAGATATTCGGTTTTCTGGGCCCAAATGGCGCAGGAAAGAGTACAACGATACGGACCATATTGGACCTGATCAGGCCAACCTCCGGGTCAGCACTGGTAAATGGGATGGACCCAGTAAAAGAGGGAGCCAAGGTCCGAAGATCAGTGGGATATCTTCCCTCTGATTTCGGGACTTACAAATCGATGACCGCAAAGGCCTATCTTCACACGCTCCTGGCAATGATGGATTACAAAGGAGAGAACAGGATCGATGAGCTATCGAACAGAATGGATCTTGATCTGACCAGGAAGATCAAGGAATTCTCCAGAGGGAACCGGCAGAAGGTCGGGGTCGTCTCTGCATTCATGCATAATCCCAAACTGGCCATCCTTGATGAACCCACAACTGGACTGGATCCTCTTATGCAGCAGGAGTTCTACAAGATAGTCCTTGAAGAAAAGGCAAAGGGAAACACGGTCTTTCTCTCTTCCCACATATTGGCAGAGGTTGAGACCATCTGCGACAGGGTTGGGATCATCAGAAGAGGTAAGGTGATAATGGTAGAGAAGATGTCGACGTTCAAGAAGAAGACAGGTAAATTGCTGAATGTCGAATTTGATGGAAAGGTGGATCCGAAGATCTTTATGGACCTAGAAGGGGTTTCTCAGGTAAAAGAAGGGGAGGGAAATGTTCTCATCATGACCGTAACCTCCCATATAGATGAGGTCATAAAGGAATTGGCGAAACATACGGTCGTGGACCTGACCTATGATGAGGTATCGCTGGAAGATCTTTTCCTCAAATTCTATGGCAGAGAGAACATCACTGTAAAGATCAACAATGGAAAGGGGGTGGAAGCTTGAAACTCCCCCTGTTCAAAGCTGCCTTGAAAGACCAGCAGACCTCGATGTGGATCTATGCAGGGGTCATGTTCGTTTATGGAATGCTCATAATGATGGCCTTTCTTTCGGTTTCGGATATGTTCACCGATCCCCTGACGGAGCAAAACGGCCTCACCCTTACAGAGATCGATACGGATGAGCAGGAAAACATCGTGTTCAATATTGATTGGACAACCCAAGCCGGAACCGCATAGCATATTGCCTTGGGAATTGATGCGGATTTTGCTAGTTTTGATTTCAATAGTACTCTGGATGAGATATACAAGATGGATCTAACACCGATCCTGGAAATATATAAGGGCTATAATACAACTGATTTGGATGAACTTCTGGAAGACTATCCCTTCTTGATCGATTTTCTGGGGGGGAATCTTATCGATATGGGGGTGGGGTCAGATCACTCTGCTTTCACTCCAATTCCATTAGATGGCCTGTTCCCGGATATGAACCTCTCCGATGTAGAGCTGATCTACTTTGGAGAATCTACTAATGTAAATTTCACAAATTCAGGCAATTCCAAGGTTTTCATTGTCGGTTTGATCCCCAACGATTGGAATTTGACTAACATGACCTATCGCGGGCCCGTTTTCATCAACGAGCTTGACGTAGGCTCGGAGATCGACAAGATCATGGAAGATAATCCGATGATAAAGATACTGTTGGGTGATGAAATGGTATCTTTTACTGAGATCGATGGTTTCATGGCTATTGAGTACTTCTCGATGTGGCCCTTGATGTTGTTGATATTCCTCGCCATCAAAACAGGAGCCACCGTATCAAAACATGTGGATGACCAGTCCATAGACATTCTCTTGGCGACAGGCTATTCAAGGTTTAGATTCCTAAATGAGAAGATGCTGGTGATTCTTGTGAATATGGTCCTGGTTGTGTTTGGCGCATGGCTGGGACTGGTTCTGGGTGTGCTGATGATCGGTGAGCCAGTGCCTCTGGTGGGTATGACCTATACTTTTCTTGGCTCCATCCCCATGGCAATTGGTATAATCGGCATTTCTCTTCTTATCTCGGTAAGGGTCGACGAAGGATCAAAGACCACAGGAGCGATCATGGGAGTGACCATATTCATGTTCATGATCCAGATCGTTTCCAACATCGCAGGATGGCAGGACGGACTTGGCTATATCTCTCTGTTCAGATATTACAATATGATCGAACTGATGACAAGCCATGTTTTCGATCTGGTAAATATAATCGTCCCAATGGTGGTCGGTATCGTATCCATCATAGGGGCATATGTCCTGTTTTGGAAGAAGGACATCCATGCCTAGAGTATCCGCTCTTCCTGGAACGAACCAACAAGCTGGAGATCGGAATCATCATGCTTGTAGTCGACCCAGTCCCTGGAAAGGACACCATGTCTGAACCCTTTCAATCTTAGAGAGTTACGCTGGTCCTTTTCCCTGAATTCGACTATTCCATCCATCAGATACTCGATTGAGTTCTCAACACTCTCCGGATGAACGCCGGCTGCCAGGTCGAGGATATTTGTAAAACGATATGATTTGGATCTTGCGATCAGCACCTGAAGGAACTTCATCAGGTCGTTCTGGTCCGCCTGGGTGATCAGAGGTGAAAGCGAATTCAGGACCATTACACCGCCGTGATATTCCTGGACAAGTTCCTCCATTAGATAGACGAGGTCTGTCTGGAACCTTTTGAAATCTTCCCTGACCTCGATGTTGAATATCCTGTGTCCTTCCTTGAGGATCCTGCCATCGGTGTGCTTGGTGAAGAGGTCATACATCCGGACAAGTCCTTCTTGATTGTATCTTTTGAATTCTGGAACCTGTTTAATGACCCCGTGCATGACTTCCTTCATTGCTCTGTTGGAAGAGACATAGATCACTGGGATTCCATGTTCCAGTGTTGACGCCATTATCTTGTCAAAGACAACCTCTTTTCCGCAGAAGGCCGGACCTTTCAAAAGCACCTGGGATCCCGCGGGAAGCCCACCATGAAGCAGCTGGTCCAATCTGTTGATCTTTGTCTGGATGAAAGAAACGTTCCGTGCATCTCCCTTGGGGAGCGGCTTTTTTACACTCTTCCCCTTCTGGATCTTCTGAAGGTAGAATTGGGCTTCTTTATTGTCAGGAGCCTGGGCAAGAGCAATTGTATACAGCTCCAACGCAGCTACCTGATCTCCTTCTTTGAAGGCGGTTTTTGCCTGGTCAAGTATCATCCGGAGGCCCGGTGTCTCCTTTTTCTCGTTAACTATCTTTTCCCCGCAGATAGGACATGTATCTCTACCATCCTTGGGGTTCACACGTATCATTGCTCTGCAGTGTGGACATCTTCTTTTGAAAGCTGTTTGTTCCTCTGCTTTTTTTGTCAGGTCGAAGGATTCTCCAAGAGGTTTCTTGTTCCCTCTTATTGAATGTGTGAATGTGATTATGTTCCTTTCATCTTCTTTCTTTTGGGGAGGGGGAGGCGGGTCCGGTGTTCTCTCCTCTACCTTTGGCTCTGTGAAATCCGGTCTTGGTGGAGGTGTTGGAAGATCAGTTGGCATCTCCGGGGGAGGTCCAATAGAGGTAGGAAGTTCTTCCTCCACTTCTATCGGGTCCTTTTCCTCCTCGTCGTCTTCTTCATCGTCCTCTTCGTCATCATCATCATCTTCTTCTTCTTCGATCTGTGGGATCGGAGTTGGTTTTGATCCATCCAATATCTTGTCGAAAGTTTCGTCATCGATGTTCAGTTTGGCTTTCAAAGTAAGCAGGATCGCCATCTCATCATCGGTGATCACTCCATCTTCCCAGGCCTTGGCCATGACCTCTTTGATAATGTCGGTAACACTATTATTCTCGAAAACAGGAGATGGTTTGTTCGGGGTGCTTATAACATCCCAATCCACAGAATCCCACTCATCATCACCCTTGGAGGGTTTTTCATCGTTGATCTCTTCTTCTTCCTCAACTTCCCAGTGATCCTGGTCTTCCTCCTCGACCACGATCTCCTCTTCTCCCTCTTCTATCTCTTTGGGGACTTCAATTTCCTCTTCTACAACCTGGTCAGGGACCTCTTCAACCTCAGGTGCTTCTTCTTCCTCTTCTACAATCACCTGAACCTTCTTCTTGTTGGTCTTCTTGGACCCTTT
>JAUVBH010000139.1 GCA_030591285.1 Thermoplasmatota archaeon | reverse complement strand
GGACGTTCCAAATGGAATCTCCTGCTTGGCATCATAGCAACGATCATTCTCATAGGCTCTTTTTCTGCACTAGCATACAATACATTGAGCGAAAAAAAGAGCGATATGTTCACACTTAACGGGAAGGAATATGATTGGAATGAACTTGGTGAAATGGATACTATTGAGGTCCAGGGTTTCGAAGGTATACCACTTGTAATTCTGATCGAAGATGCAGGTGTTGATGAGCCATCCTCCCATGATTACAGGATAATTGGCGCAGACGGATATTTCAAGACCGTAACATGGCGAGATGTGGAAACGGGGATCCTGACAGTTGATGAGAAGAAGGTGGTCTTCGAGACAAAAGCGAAGGCCTACTGGGTCAGGGATGTTGTCGAGATAGAGGTGATTTGAGTTGAAGTATCATTTCCTGATAGTTCTCATGATAATGATGACTGCAGCCATTGCAGGTTGTTTGGGTGGAGACGATGATGACGACGATGGTGACAATGAGACCATCATAATGATCAACGCGAAGGAATACACGATCCACAACATTTTCGAGGACCTTCAAGCCGAGACCATCACGGGAAGCAATGATGTAGAATACACCGGTGTATCACTGGAGGATCTGCTCCTTGATGCAGGTGTTGCCGATATCGACCTTTGGCAGTACAATATCCTGGGCTCTGACGGATATTCGAAGAACATCACACATCTGGACCTGAAAGCGGGAATTCTTGTGGAAGATGATGTCATGACCGTTTTCCCCGACCTCCCCGGCAAATATCGCGTGAGAGATATTGTCAGCATAGAGCCCGTTGAAGCAAATACGATAACAATAAACGGTGATCTGTACACCTGGATGCAGCCTTTTGATATCTTTACTGCAACCGTGATGTCAAATGATACCTTGACCCTGGAGGGCGTCCTAATAAGCGACCTCCTTAATGGAACGGAGATCACCAACCCCCAAGATCACAATTTCACCATTAAGGCCTCTGATGGTTATCATAAAGAGGTCACATGGAATGATATGCTCAGTGGAATTCTTGTCCAGGATGAAATGAAAACATTCTTCCCGGACCTTGACAAAAAATACCATATCAAGTACGTTGTGGAAATAGAGGTGGTTTGAAAATGAAAAGAGAGAACAAAGCAGTGAACATGCTAATGATGGCCTTCGGGGTCATAGCACTGGGATCCGTATGGGGTCTGCTGGAATGCATTCTTGGAGGTTTTAAACCGGAGATCGCGGGGATCCCGATCTCCATGGGTGCAGTGATGGCAGGTCTGTTCGGGATCGGATTCATGGTCCTTGCCAGAAAGATGTTCAATACCATGGGTGTGTCCTTTGCAGTAGCTTTATTCGCAGGGATCCTTAGGTTCGTTGCACCTGTTGGCACCTGTGTACTCTGTGCATCTATTGCCATAATGGCCGAAGGATTGATCTTTGAATTGATCGTGAACAGAAAGGTCATCCTTGGAAGCATAAATGGGACACAGAGAGACTTCCGAACCCTTGCTTTTGCAGGAATAATCGGTGGTTTCCTCATCTTTTCCGTTGGATATATCATAACACAGATAATGACCCCCCTTGTCACCGAGGGATCATTGATCGCATTTTCCGATCTTGTAGGCATACTACCCTTGATCGCTGGAAGAGGTTTCTTTGCAGCGGCCCTGGGAGGGATATCAATGCCTGCAGTAATGGCGGTGGACCTGGTCCACCTTGATGTGAACAAATTCAAGAAGGGAGCATATTACACCGCGTCCGGGATAGTATCTGTGGCATGCTGGGTTATTGTGCTTTTGGTGTTCTTCTAGGGGGGATAAAAAATGGAAACCGTTAAGATCATTAAATTCCACCCCGAGAAGTGCAAAGGACATATGGACTGCGAGGTAGCCTGTTCCCAGATCATGCACCGAAATGATAAGGGTGGTGACTGGTCGGCTATCAGGATATTAAAGACAGAAAATGGTTGGGAGATGACAGACTGCAATCACTGCGGTCTCTGTATCGATATGTGTCCCGTCCAGGCATTGAAAAGGTTACCAAACGGGATTGTTGTCATTGATAAAAAGACATGCATTGGCTGTCAATCCTGTGTAGCATTCTGTCCCACCCATGTAATGAGAAGAGCTCCTGGAGAGGTTGTTCCGCATAAGTGCATCTCATGCGGGGCCTGTGTCAGGGCTTGCCCGGAAGGAGCATTGGAACTCGTCGAGGTACCGATCTCAGAGATCCAGGAAACGGTTTATCATAAACAGGGGGACTGCCAATGAGCTCTGAATGTCTGAACGATGACACCAATGCAAGATTGATCGGCAAGGAAAATGGCGAATTCTCCACAGGCAATACCAAGCATGAATGGGACAGAGAGAAGTTGAGAGGCGCTCATAAAGTACTTGCCGAATTCATTTTTAAAAAGAGGCCTGTTGATAAAGGATATGCTAACAGGATGCTCTTTGTGGATCTTACCAAACTGGAGATCAAAGAGCTTCCTCTTGAAGAAGATGTCAAGAAGAAGTTCACAGGTGGAAAGGGATTCGGTCTGAAAAAGACCTGGGACCTGGTTTCAAAGGATACAAAGTGGAATGATCCAGAAAATGTGCTCTGCCTGAATTCTGGCCCCATGAACGGGACCACACAATATTCTGGAATGGGAAAATGTCTATCAACAACGATATCCCCCTCCACAAATATGATATGTGATTCCAACGCAGGCGGGTACTTCGCACCCTATCTGAAGTTCGCCGGATTTGATTCGATCATCCTCCAGGGAAAGTCAAAGGAAGACGTATTGGTCCTCATAGATGGTCTGAACGGAAAGGTGACCATCGAAACAGCACCATTGGAGGAGACAAATGCTCATCTTCTCGCTGAGCAGCTGACCCACATATACTCAGAGGAAGAAACAGAAAGCTCCAGGCAGAAGATAGCAACAGTAACAGCTGGAAAAGGAGCCGAGAACAGTTACTGGGGCATTCTGAACATTTCCTTCTACGATCCCAGAAGAAAGGTCGCCAGGTTGAAACAGCATGGAAGAGGCGGTCTAGGGACAGTTTTCAGGGATAAAGGATTGAAGGCACTTGTTGCCAAGATCAAGGATTTTACTGGAATTGAGAACAATCCTGCAGATGTCGACAAGATCGCGAAGGTCGGAATTAAGCACCACACACAGATCAGGAATAATGACAAGTCCCAATGTAACATGAGGACGGTCGGAACCGGAAATCTGGTGGAGGTAATGGATGCTTATGATCTGCTACCAACGGAAAATTATAGATTTGGAAGCCATCCAAAGGCTTCAACCATCTATTCCTCGGTGTTCTACAGGTATTTCACACAAGTTATCCCGGACGGATGCTGGTACGGATGTGTCATGGCATGTGCCAAGACAGTTGATGGGTTCAAGCTAAGGACCGGACCATATGCGGGTCAAATGGTGACAGTGGATGGTCCGGAATATGAGACGATCGCAGGCGGTTCAAATATGTCCCTTTGGGACCCGGAATGGATCCTTGAGTTCAATTTCTACTGCGACACATACGGATTGGACACTATCTCCGCGGCAACATCCATTGCTTACTACATGGAGATGTACGAATACCACATTCTGAACAAGGAGAGGTGCAACGGTCTGGAGCTCTGCTTTGGAAATGCCCAGGCAGTTCTTGAGTTCCTTCATCGTATCGCACAGGGAGATAAGGGAGAATTCATACAGGTCGCAGCAAAGGGCGTTCGACGGGTAAAGGATTGGCTTATCGAAAAAGGATGGGGAGACCCGGATCTGATCGAGAATGCTGGTATGGAGGTGAAGGGGCTTGAATACTCTGAATATGTATCCAAGGAGTCACTTGCTCAGCAGGGGGGGTTCGCAATGGCTTCCAAGGGCCCTCAGCATGATGAGGCCTGGCTGATCTTCATGGACATGGTAAACAACCAGATCCCTACCTTCAAGGATAAAGCAGAGGCTCTTCACTACTTCCCGGTCTGGAGGACCTGGTTCGGACTTGTGGGACTGTGTAAACTCCCCTGGAACGATACCACTCCACTTTCAAATTCAAAGACCGAGGAGCCTGCAAAGGTTCCGGAGCATGTTCAGAACTACGCAGACATCATGAGTGGTGTGACAGGCTGGGATATATCCCCCAAGGATCTTATCGATCAATCGGAGAGGGTTTACAATTGGCAGAGGGCCATGAATGTCTGGTTCGGAAAGGGGAGAAGAAAGGATGATATCCCCCCCTACAGGTCCCAGGGTCCCGTTACGAAGCTTGAATATGTCTCCAGACAGGAGCGGTATGATAAGCAGCTCATGAAACTCGTTGGACTCAGCGAAGAAGAGGTCGAAAACCTAACAGTTGAGGACAAAATGAAGTTGCTCCGTGACCACCGTTTGGACCAATACCAGCGCCTCATGGATGCAGTTTATTTCAGGAGAGGATGGACCCCCAACGGAGTCCCCACTCCCCAGAAGATGAAGCAGCTTGGATTCGAAGATGAACCGGAAATGCTTGAGGTGCTTCAGAAAGCCATCGATGAGGATGACAAGCAGAACCTCAATGTTTGGGGTGCAAATTACAAAGAAGGGGACGAGATCCCCGCCGATACTCCAAGGTATTGGGAAAAATGGTAAATCCTCCCGATCGAATAGCCATCAGGCAGGAGGACCTATCGTGAACGATCCTGAAGTAGCTAGGAAGCTCAGCGGATCCAGTGTAGGGATCGCAGGAGCGGGCGGGCTTGGTTCCAACGTCGCCATGGCATTGGCCAGAGCAGGAGTGGGACATCTGTTGATTATCGACTTTGACAAGGTGGAAGAATCGAACCTCAACAGACAGTACTATTTTAGGGACCAGATCGGTGAATACAAGGTCGAAGCCCTGAGAGAGAATATCGAGAAAGCGGTCACAACCTGTCATGTTGAGATCTTCCATGGTAAGCTGGAAAAGGGAACCATGCACGAACCCTTCGGGGAGGTCGATGTGGTGGTGGAGGCTCTTGATGCGGCCCAGACAAAGGCTGACCTGATCGAGGATATTCTATCAAATCTACCCGGAAAACCTGTGGTGGGAGCATCCGGAGTTGCAGGGATAGGTGGAAGCGAAAGGATCAAACTGGAACGGTTTGGAGACCTCCTCCTGGTCCAGGACCATGAAGGGAAACCAAGCGAAGAAGATGTTCTTCTGTCGCCAAAGGTTGGACTTTTTGCCCATTATCAGGCCAATGTCGTTCTTGAGGT
>JAUVBH010000232.1 GCA_030591285.1 Thermoplasmatota archaeon | reverse complement strand
CCATCGATATAACCAGGGGTGGTGATGAAACTCACCCTTTCAGGAAGTTTGGCCTTATCATGTCTGGCAATGATGATAGTTCTCCACGATAGAGAACCAAAATCATTTGCCCCTCCACTGCCTGGAAGTCTGACCTTAGGATCATCATGGTCACCGATCACAGTTGAATTGATGTTTCCATACATATCGACCTCGGCCCCACCAAGGAACGCGTAGTCTATCATTCCTCTCTGACCTGTCTCCATTATACCAGCAAGGCCTGTGGCAGCCACAGCTTTGTGGACACATCTGGAATCTCCCACCGAGATAGGTAAAGTTGGGACCTGGGGTGCCATGCTTCCTGCTTCAAAGAAGATGATAAGTTTTGGAGCATGGGTTTTCTGGGCCAGAAGACCTGCTATCATAGGTAGACCTGTTCCCACTCCTATTATCTTCTCATCTTCAAGTTGATGGGAAGCAACGGTTGCCATGAGCTCTATTGAGGTGTATGATGTCATCTCAATTCCTCCAGTCTTCTCAATGCAGTGAGTTTCTTTGTTCCTACAAGATCCAGATATTCGTCGAAGTCTTTTACGGAATAGACCCATTTATCGATATACTCCTTTACCAGGTTCTCATCCTTTCCCGCTTTTAGATAATTCCTGATATGCTCCTCGTCGAAGTAGTATTCATATGGCATATTTCCTGGGTGGCTTCCGTGTGCGGCTTCAACGACCGCATCTACACAGAAATATGGAATGATCGTTCTCTCAGGATTATCCCTGAAGAAAGACTCATCAACGATCCTTTCAGCTGTGACTATCACTCGTTTCGAGGCTTTGGCAAGATCATCATCCTTAACTGAGGTTCCACGGATGGCGCAGTTGCCATATTTATCTGCATAGTGTACATGGATCACCGCTACATCCGGCATCAATGCAGGCAAGGCGGCAAGTTTCTGTCCTGTAAACGGACATTCCATGGTCTTCGCTGCACTGTATTTGAAAGTGTCTGAACCTAAAAGGTTCCTAGCAGGAAGAAAAGGCAATCCCATCGCTGCAGCCTTGATCCTCCATGAAAGAGACGCATTCGTCCATTCAACACATTTTATCCTACCGGATTCTACGGCTCTTCTCCCATTCTTTGATAGACCACGTGTCTCATAAGCAAAAGCATATGCTACATCAACAGCATCAACACAATCCCCTGCTATCAAGACATCAAGGTCGTGAACCGCTGTGTGTCCAGACACACTAAGGTGTTTGACCTTTTGTCTAATTATCTCATAGATCAATGGCATGGAGATCCGGATATGCCCGAAACCACCGATCCCGAGGTACATCCCATCCTCGACGAATTTTTCGATCGCGGATTTCGCAGTTGTAACCTTGTCCACAAGCCCTCGGACCTTGTGATCTCGGTTCCAGTCTCTAATTTCATCGGCTGTAACGGAACTCAATAGTTCCCCTTGTCCCTGTTCGAGCATTCTAGAACCCGACCCCTTATCAACCATCTCGATATATAATATTTCGAATGAGCCCAGGTCCCAGATCGGGTTACCTATAACATCACCCGATCAGAGGCATGAGGGAAAGGTATTACTATAGAAATAATCGTTCAGGTAGCATCCTGTCTGCTAATATTTACATAAGGCCAGGACCTGAGGTGTTGAAATGGATTTTAGTCATACTCCTGAACAGAACATGCTGAGGAACATGGTCCGGGAATTCGCAAACAAAGAGATCAAACCAATTGCTGCTGAAACGGACAGGGAGGAGAAATTTCCCTGGGAGACCATAAGGAAAATGGGAGCACTTGGTCTTATGGGGATGACAGTACCACCTGAATATGGAGGGTCAAGGATCGATACTGTCAGTTATATGATAGCCCTTGAGGAGATAGCTAGGGCATGTGGTTCAACTGGTCTCACAGTGGAAGCCCACAATTCGCTTGGGGTAGGTCATATTTTCGAGCGTGGGACCGATGATCAGAGGAAAAGGTTCCTCCCGAATGTTCTCAATGGAAATGGAATAGCTGCTTGGGCATTAACAGAACCAAATGCTGGCTCTGATGCTGCATCCTTACAGACCACAGCTGTTCCCGAGGGCAATGAGTTCGTCCTCAATGGAAGCAAGCAATTCATCACCAGCGGTAGTGTAGCTGATGTAATTACTGTCATGGCAAAGACCGACAAGTCGAAGGGAGCAAAGGGGATCTCTGCATTTGTTGTCGAGAAAGGTACCGATGGCCTGATCTATGGTGGAGAGGAGGATAAGATCGGCCTTAGAGGATCACTGACATCTCAATTGGTCCTTGAAGATTGCAGGGTCCCAAAAGAGAACATGATTGATGAACCGGGAATGGGTTTCATCGGTGCAATGCAGGTCTTAGACCGGGGAAGGACCGCGGTTGGTGCACTTGCTGTCGGTTGCGCTCAGGCTTCTCTTGATGAATGTATCGAGTATTCGAAACAGAGAGAACAGTTCGGAAGACCCATCTCCAAGTTCCAGGCCATTCAATGGAAGATAGTCGACATGGCTACAGAGATCGATGCATCAAGACTCCTTGTTTATCGTGCAGCCTATCTGGAAGACCAGGGACAACCTTTCGGGAAGGAGGCATCAATGGCAAAGTTGTATGCTTCCGAGGTTTCGGTGAGAGCTGCTATGGAGGCTATCCAGATCCATGGTGGATATGGTTACACCAAGGAGTACCCTGTAGAACGTTTCCTCAGGGACTCGAAGCTCTACACTATTGGCGAGGGAACATCCGAGGTCCAGAGAATGGTCATCGCAAAACACCTTGGACTATGAATGAACAAAGGTCCAGACTTAACCCCTTGAATTAAATATCGGGATGTCTTTGAGATTGTGTGAACCAGGCTCCAAGCAAGTATATTCATCGGGCCCCAATGATCATGTTCATTCTGGGGCTTATCCTTGTTCTATCGCTTTTCATAGCCCCTGCCACATTGGGACCAGGGACCGTGCGGCATCTTGACGGCAGGGCCAACGCCATGGATTATCAGGATGAATGGAAGGAACTCGGTCCCTTTCATGCTGTGGTCTACTCATTTGGTGATTTCAACTGCCACCAGAAAGAAGATCGGACCATAATCATAAATGATAATCAAATGCCCGTTTGTGCAAGGGATACCGGGATCTTCATTGGAGTTCTGTTCGGAGCAGCGATCCTTGCACGAGCTGTTGTGGATGACAGCCCGGCACATACTTTTCTAAGCATTCTCCCGAGAAAGTTCAAGGAATTAAAATTTGTGAGGAAAAGACCAGGATTGACCACAGCTGCTCTCCTTCTACTTATGGTCGTTCCAACCGGATTGGATGGGGGGATCCAACTCCTATCCACCATGGGCGTCCTTCCATTCGGAATTAGCTATGAGAGCACAAATCCCACACGTCTTCTAACAGGTTTTCCCATGGGGGTTGCCGCCGGGGTACTTATGACCATGTTGATAATGACACTTGTTTCCCGCAGGGATGATGGTGAACAACCTCTCATCCCCATTGCAAAAAGCAGGTAGCCCCCTCATGGTAACGGGGAATTGGTTTAATACAGGAACTCTCATTGGCGCTCGATGAGCGGTAACGGACCACCCAGATCTATGATCCTGAACCTCCAAAGAGAATCAAGTAAGATGGAAGTTGAGGTCAAAGATTCCCAATCCTTTATTGAGGTGCTATCATCCGCGGGATTACCGGTGGATGGTGTGCTGATCTTCTCTAATGGAGTTCCCATCCCACT
>JAUVBH010000173.1 GCA_030591285.1 Thermoplasmatota archaeon | reverse complement strand
CCAGAATATCCTGTTCATCATCAGTGATCATTCCATCCCGAAGAGCCACTTCTAATATTCTTTTGAAGATCTCTGTCTTGTTCAGATTCTTCTTTTTCTCACCTGAACCTATGATCTCTTCCTGCAGGTCCATATGCTCATCTTCGGAGATCCCCAGTGAGCTCCTCAATCCTTTCAGCATGGCAGCTTCTTCTTTGGTGAGGATCGAATCCTCCCATGCCACTCTCAATGCTTTCTTGTAAATATCCTTGGCATTGGTAGGGACAGCTTTCGCCTTTCCCTTCCCTCTATAGATCGCTTCAGAATGATGCGTCTTATGTGGATTGTAAACATTCCCCTCTTCCATCTCCATCAGGATCTGGACCGGCGTCTTATTGACCTGGAATGTGAAGCATAGCTCCGAGAATGTTGTCTCCTTGTCATGACCGCTTTCATCTCTTATTACCACTCTTTTCTTGGACAGGTTCTCCCATATCCTTCTGGCAAGGGCTTTTCCTTCAAAGGTCAGGAAATAGACCTTTTTCCTCTGTTTTCCACCCTTGACATGGGATACCCTGGTCTCCACTATCTCATCGGATATCAATTTCTTTACAGCTCTGGGGACATGCTTCCTCTCAATCCCCACACCCCTGGCTATGCCCGCTTGAGTTGACCCCTCCGGGGCTTCAAAATCCTCTTCATTTGGAATAAAATCCATCAGATGGAGGATGACCCTCTCATCAACGGTCAGGGATATCTTCTTTCTCATTGGGCAATTAGAACGAATGATCAGGTATTATAAAATTACCTTCGATTATCGATTTCCGAGTTTATATCCCCTTACGGCCTTCAGCTTCCATGATCAATGCTCTTTTCCGTCCGTCTGCTCTCAAGATCATGGCCTGTCTTTCCTTTTCAGCAGCGATCTTGTCCTCAATAGCAGCCTTTACCGGGCCCACCGGATCGATGTCCTTGATCTCGGTCCTGACTATTTCAATCCCAATGGGTTCCGCTTCAGAGACCATCTTCTTTTTGAATTCCAGGTTAACCGTTCCCTGTTTCCTTATCAGATCTTCAAGATCATGTTCCAGGGCAAGCTTTCGCAATGTCGCCTGGGCCACCTGGGAAAGGTTGGATTTGTACTTGTCCACCTTGAGGAGAGTTTTATCCGGTTCGGATAATCTGTACTGGATCATAGCTTCCAGTATTGTCGGGGAGAGGTCCTTTGTCATGACCTCCTGTCTGCCCAGGTCCATGGTCTGGATCCTTGTATCGGCACGGAAGACCCTGGAAATAAATGGGGCGACAAGGTGCAATCCGGGACCCAGGTTCTTCACATATCTGCCGAACCTCATATAGACCCCGATCTCGTATTCCTGAATGATTATCAAAGATGAGAAAAGAGCCCATACAAATAGCGTCAGAGCAAGGACGATTATCGTCACTATAAGTCCTATCTCCAGAAGTTCCATGCCCCGACCTCCTTTGAGCTTTGTGGAAATCGGATTGTTCGTATTAATCCTTTGGCCCACGAAGGTTGGATAAGTATGTCCACAAGTAGTAAAAAGGGGTCTTCCTTAAGAGAAACCCTTAAAAAGGAGTCCCTGTATTGCCAGGTGCCTGCCCTAGGGTGGGGGAGCATTTTTCGCTCCCTTTTGTGCCTAAAACTGCGAACGTGGGATGTCCAATGTCTGATTATCTCGATGAACTTGAAAATCAAAGGAATAAGCTAAATCAGGAAGCCGAAGCTCATCGCAAAAAGCGTGATAGGATGAACCAAGAAACCAAAAGGTTCGCCGAGCAAAGGGACCAACTGAATTCACAGGTAAAAAAGCTTCTCCAGGAGGCCAACCGATTCAAAGAGAAGAGGGATGAGCTCAATGGAAAGGTGAAGGAAGAGAAGCTTGTTCGAGATACACTGACAAAGGAATATACAGGTCACAAATCCAAACTTGACAAGGTCAAAAAGAGCAGAATGTCATCCAGTGATGAGATATCTGTGGGAAAGCTCAGGAAGGAGGTACACGGCCTTGAATTCAAACAGCAGACATCAGTTCTTGAAGCAGATAAAGAGAGGGTCCTTATTGAGAGGATCTCTTTCATCAAAAGGCAGATGAGGAAGAAAGAGAAGGAGATGGAAGGGAACGAGGAGATCAGGGAACTCATCCAAGCCGTCAGAACTGCCAAGAAGAACATGGATGAATCACATCAGAGGGTCAACGAATTCGCTGACCTTGCTCAGAAAGAACATGATCAGATGATCGAGAGGTTCACCCAGTCGGATAAGATCAGGAAGGAAGCTGACGAATCACAGGAAAAATTCGTTGGATCCAAGGTCAGGGCCGATGAAGAACATCGTAGACACATCGAACAGATCCATCTGGTCCATGATCTGGATAAGATCGTATTCGGTCTCAAACAGAAGAGAAGGGTTACAGAAAGGAGACCTGGAAAACACCAGCAAGGTCATTCGCAACCCCAGACCGGTAAAATTGAAGCAGAGAAGATCTATGAGAAGTTCAAGAAGGGTGAGAAGATATCCACCGAAGATCTGATGATGCTTCAGAAGTTCGGTTTCCTTTGATCAGGCTTTCCTGAATCCAACAAGAATTTCCGATACTACAGTCCATACTTTCAATATACCGCCTGGTAACTGGAATTTCATATCCGAGTGCTTTTCAACTTTGGATCTGAAATCACCATGCGAGAATCCCCCTATTAGACAGAGTACATGATCCACTTTTTCATCATTGATGAGCTTGTTGAAGAGTGTCCATGGTTCATCCAGTTCTCCATCCTGATGGAGTAGTAGGATCTTGGTGTTCTTTCCTTTCAACCCTTTCTTTGACAGGATCCGTTCAATGGATCGGTCAATGTCCATTGAGCTATGTAACTGGATCAGGGGCTCCGTACCAGATGGCACTGAACCACTTTTGAAAAGTTCCTCGAAAAGACCAGCATATCTATTGTAGTTCTTGGGAAGTCTGGTTGATGGGTCTACGGTGATGAGTTCATCGTTCCTTGTATGTACATAAAGGTTCAATCTGCCCTCTATGTTCAATATCGAGTCAAGACCAAGTAGAAGAAATTGATGAACAATGTCAGGTCTTCCCCTTCTATTTCTCTCCTCAATATCCTTGAAAATGGAATGGTGGAGAGTAGAATCGAGAAGTACCATAGATGGCCTTTTCTTCCTCTTCTTTGCATTCTGAACCACCGCTGGGTGAGACCAGTACTGCTTTGGAACCAATTCGAGTTCAGAATCCACCAACAGAATGGACAGGATGGGTGAAGATCGATCACTTTGTTCCATTCAAGCAACCTCTTTTCCATCCTTCATAAGTTCCAAAACCTCGAAAAGGTCCTCCACCACAAGATTTGCAGCTGGAGCCCATTCATCCGCCCTCTCCTGTGTGGTAAGCAGGATCGTTTTCACTCCTGCGGCATTTCCCGCCTGGACATCATAGATGTAGTCTCCGATATAGATCATCTGGAATGGTTCAATACCATAGTGGTTTAGAACCAGCTCAATGGCATCCGGAGAAGGTTTTGGAGTTGCATTCTCTCTCGATAATATCATATCCACCTTCAGGTCCGATACATCAAGTGTCAATTGGGTAGCTTCTTGAGAATTCCTGGTGATAACCACTATCTTGATCCCCTTTTCCCTGCAGAGGTCAAGTAACTCCCTTGCTCCTTCGGATATCTCTGCACTTTTGGCGGCTTCTCTCTCTTTCTGTTCCAGCATTTTGAGAAGCTTACTACTCTTTTCCTCAGGAAGTGACCTGATATATTCAAGGGTATCACCTGCTGGGATGCCCAGGTCTTTTCGGATATTCTGGAAGTTGAGCCTCATTTTGACAAGAGTTCCATCGAGATCGAATCCCATGACCTTCAGGTTTTTCATTGTACCACCGGCAACTCTTATCGTGGCTGCTGTGTTTGAGATTCATTTCGTGCTATATCTTAACATCGATTATAGTCACTCAACCGAGAACATACATGTCATTGACCTTGATCTGGACGTCTTCTTTGCCTCCCCATCTATGGACGTCTGGAAGCCCCACCAATGTCACTAAAGTTCCAGGAGAAAGTTTCTCTGCGTGCTCACCCATATTGAACCAGATACAGTCCACCTCACTATCACCGTCAATTACTGAGAATTTCAGGTGTTTTCCAGAGCCCACCATTTTCACATTGTAACCAATAGAGACCTCTCTGATGGAGATAAGAGGTTGCGGATTGCCCATTCCAAATGGTCCCAGATGATCAAAGGAGCTTACTGCATCCAGGTTCAATTCTGAAAGCATTAGATCCAGGTCAACATCGATCACCGGTGTGAATATGTGGTCCGGATAGTTCTCATCTACAAATTTTGATAGTCTTTCCCTGAGATCACCAATAAGGTTCGGATCGATCGTCAATCCCGCAGCACTTTCATGTCCGCCGTGTTTGATCAGAATATCCGATACGGAATCCAATGCCTCCACCAGATTGAAACCTTTCGGAGCCCTTCCGGATCCTATTGCTTTATTCTCATCGATGGAAAGGATGAAGGTTGGTTTTCCTGTCATATCCACCATTTTTGAT
>JAUVBH010000095.1 GCA_030591285.1 Thermoplasmatota archaeon | reverse complement strand
TTTTCAACATCCTATTGGTTACGAGGAACACCTGATCATGACCATGCTTTTCCCTGATGTGAACCATGCTCTCCAATTATTTGTAAGAGATGGCTCACCAGCTATAGGGTGTACGATCGGATCGCTAGGATTACCAAAGGGAGCTGTGATCGGATCGGTCCTCAGGGAGGATGAGTTGATCCCGCCAACCCCATCAACCCAGATCAAATCGGGGGACCTGATAGCAATTGATACTGTTGGGAAAAGGGCTCGCCAGGTCTGGAAACTTTTCTCCAAGACAGGAAAGGTGGAGTCACAAGGGCACATTCTGTTCCCGCTTTCAAAGGAACGTGACCTGGCTGCTACCAAAGAGGTGGAACAGCTGGCGAAAAGATTGGGTTCGCATATTGATTTCATCTCCACACCTGGTAATGAGGGCCTTGTGACAGCAGCGCAGGGTTTTATTTCAAAACGTGTACCTTTCAATGTCATCCCGCTTGAAATACAGGATGAGAAAGGTGATATCGATCCATCTGCCATCTCGATCCCGGGTCTTGGAAAGAAAGGGAATGCTCTTCAACAGGTGATGCAGACACATATGGAAGAAGGATCCCCTCATCTCGATATTTTTGTCATCCCAGGCCCCAAAGAACGGTTCCTTTACCTACCTTTCATTTCAAGTAATATGGATAGGATGATCGAATCAGCTCCTATGCCGGTATTGGTTTCGAGGACGTCCAAGAGGTATCGGAATATCTTGTTGTATCTCCATTCGAATTGTGTACAGGAGATCTCGATCGCGATCCAGATCTGCAGGGCAACAGGAGCAAGTATCACAGCACTTTATAATCCGCGCAACAGCAAGAGAGCTCAATATCTCAAGAGGTTCGCACAGGTATACCATGTCAAGGTTGATGATCGAAAGATAGTCGGCAATTCCACTGTGGAGTTGATAAAAGAAGTAAAAGGAAATCATTACGATCTGATAATAATCAAGAGACAGCTTAAGGACATACAGACCTCACAACTTCGGAGACTGATCCATCTATGGACCGGCTCTGTCCTGATGGTGCCATAGGTGGGAGCATGAGCGAATTCGATCCTTTTCTGATATTGGCCCTTGTGGCCATTCTCGCCTTCCAGGCACCTTTCTTTGCCAAAGCCCTGAAGCTCCCCATAGTTGTGGGGGAGATCCTGTTCGGGGTCGTTGTTGGTACTATCATCGCCCTTCTGGGATCCTTCGGGCTTGAGATAACCCTGACAAGTGATGTCCTTGAGGTTCTGTCCACCCTTGGATTCATAATGCTCATGTTCATGATCGGTATGGAGAACGATCTTCAGGAGCTCAAGGAACTATCCCGAAGGGAAAAATGGGCAACCCTGCTTTTACTGGTTGCAAATTTCCTCATTGCAGTAATTCCTGTGGTCATTTTCGGACTGCCAATCATTATCGGATTGATCCTTGGGGGAGTTTCCATCGCTGTGGTCCTTCCTGTTCTAAAGGAGATGGGATTGAACAAGACCGGTTTTGGTTTCAAGGTAATGCTCCTGGCACAGTTGGCAGATATTGCTGCTATAATCCTGATCTCGATCTTCACTGCTTCTCTGAACGGTTGGGTGGCAATATTGGAGATTGCTGCTATCCCAATTGTATTCATGATCGTCTTCTGGATCATGGATATGCTGATATGGTACAAACCCAGAGTAATATCAAGGATCTTGAATCCCAATGACCAGAGTGAACTTGGTGTCAGGTCAATGCTGGCCATAATCCTGATCTTCTATGGTCTGGCTTTCTTCATAGGCATGGAAGCGATCCTTGGTGCTTTCTTCGCTGGGATGCTCTTTTCTGCAATATTCAAAGAGCGTGGTGCCATGATGGAGAAGTTCATGCCTCTTGGTTTTGGATTCTTGATCCCTATCTTTTTCATTTATCAGGGTTTCGAGATCTCATTCACCAGCCTGTTGGATCCCTACGCTATTGGCCTTTTGGCCCTTTTCACTGCGATCGCGTTCCTATCGAAGGTAATTCCTCTGGTCATCTCCGGGTTCTTCAAGCATAAATGGAGCAGTCTCGGGGGCGCCATGCTCCTTGGTACCAATCTGTCAGTGGTGGTTGCAGGAGTGAATATGGGGAAAAGAGCCGGAGTTCTGGATGATGATGTAGCCGCAGTTTTGATCATGTATGGTGTGATCTCTTGTGTCCTGTTCCCGATCCTTTTCAAAAAGGTCTACAAGCGGTATCTTGAAAAATATCACGAGACCTGAAAGAGATCATCTTTCTTTACTGGATGATTCAAGGTCCAAGCACCCAGCACAGGACAGCATCAGATTTCTTAGGTCCTTGGTACCCTCGACCTTCTTCCATTCCTTCCGGAAGCTTTCTGTCTCACAGCTCTTCATCAACCACATCAGTGAGTTGAGGTAGAAATTTCTCTCATCCTTGGAAAATAGCAATACAAAAGCGGCATGGACAGGGGGTGATTCCTCTGAGAAGATCGCCCCTCTTTTTGCCCGTAACATGGCCATGTCATAGATGTCCCGTCCCTCTACCTGATAGGATAGAATAACAAAGTTCGGCATCAACATCATATGCGCAGACCTGTCCTCCTTTGTGATGCTCTTCATGATATCCTTTTCATTTAGACTGATCCTCTCAGAGAAACCGAGAGCAAGTTTTTTCGAGAGCTGGTCCGGTGGGGGGAAATAGTTCATATCTATGACCAATGAATCAGCGATCTTCTCTATGAACCTGGACTTATGGATGCGGTCCCTGCTGATCAGTATCTCCCTGAGTTCCTCATCCAGAAGATATTCTGTCTGGTCCTCTCCCATAACTCTTTCCGCAACATGGAGAAATGCATATTCTCTCTTGATCTTTCCATGTGCATAGAGAAAATACCAGAGCAAACCGATCCCAACGAAACCCAGGCCGACAAAGATCTTCTCCCACCCAAGCATGATTATCAGAAGCAGGTAGCCAGAGATCCCGATGATCTGGGCCCAGGGATAGAATGGAGCCTTGTATTTCGGTCGGTAGTGCATGATATTGCTCTCTCTCATGAAAACAAGGGCCAGATTGGCCAGTATGAAAAGTATCAATTTCAGTGTTGAGGCATATCCGGCCAGCTGTTTCACATCGGTAAAAGCGATGATAACTATCATGAAAGCGGTTGTTACAATAATTGAGAACCAGGGCGTATCCCATCTTGATAATTTATTGAAAACCCCTGGAAGAAGTTGGTCTTTGCCCATGGCCATAGGGTCCCTGGAAGCTGCCATTATACCCGCATTCCCTGTTGATACGAAAGCAAGGATCCCAGCTATACTCATGATCGCTATCCCGGCAGTGCCAAGTATCACACCTCCACCATCTGATATTGGGGTCTTATTTCCGCTGAGGTCTCCTGAACTGAGTAACCCAATGGTTATTGCGATCGTTGCAATATAGAGTAAAGTGACAACACCCCAGGAGAGGAACATTCCAAGCGGGAGGTTCCTTCCAGGTTTCCTGACCTCACCCGCAACAGCTGCTATCTTGGTGGAACCCGCAAATGATACAAAAACAAGTCCGGATGTACTCAGTATAGGGCTCCATCCTTCTGGCAGGAAGGGAGTGTAGTTCTCACCTTTAATGAAGAACAAGCCTGCCAGTATGTAGAGTACAAGCAGTCCTATCAGACTCATTACCATCCCGACCTGAAATCTGGCACTTAGCTTCGCACCAAGTATATTCATGAACATGAAAATTATGCAGAATCCGATCGCTATCACCTTAGTTTCTATAAGACCAATGGAAGGTGCTAGGATCTGGGCGAATATTCCCAATCCAAAAAGTGCGAAGGCTGATTTCAACGCCAGTGAGAACCATGCAGAGAAACCTCCCAGCGTCCCCATCATGGGCCCCATGCTTCTATCGGTGAAGAAGAAGATCCCACCGGTCTTGGGCATGGCAGTTGAAAGTTCCGCTTTTGCAAGAATGGTGGGTATGGCAAGAGCACTGGCGATTATATATGCAATAATAATACCAGGTCCCATTTGTCCATATGCGATCCCTGGTAGAATGAAGAGTCCTGAACTGATCATTGCACCTGAGGATATGCAGAATACCTCGATCAATCCAAGTTGTCTTTTAAGTACCAATGAATGCCAACCCCGGGGTATGGTAATGAAATAAAGAACAATCCGAGGATATATTTAATTTACACATATGAGGTGGAAATAATTGACAAATATGAGTTATTATCACAATTTCTTGAAGGTTGGACCAGTTGGCTGGGGATCCACCTTTTCGTCTGGGATCTTCTTGAAGACCGGTCCCTCTTTTTGTGTCTCAGAAGAGGTATTTCCACCACTCTTTCTTGATCTGATGCAGGATACAATGGTGATCACCAGCGCAGCCATCATCAGGGTTGCTCCAGCGGTTGAAATGAATATTCCGGCCCCCCATGTCAATCCTTCTTCTGCCCCTGTCAATCTTTCCCCAAGCAATTCAACGGCAGCGTTCATTCCCAGGTAGAACCAGAGTGGGGCGATCATCGCGATGATGGAAGATGCGGCCATCAATGGAATGTTGAAATTGCCCTTGAAAATTGCAAGTATGATCGCTATGATGCCAAGTATGGATGAAATGATCATCAGAGGGAGTGCAAGGGGGATCCCTACACCCTGGATCACCTTTCCTGTCGACATGGGATAAACATTGATCGGATTCGCCTTCCCTGCAAGGGGTGAAAGCTCTGATCTTCCCCAGAAATCGGTCATGTTTCCCGAGATGACCGTATAGAAGCCAGCTGCATCGGTACCAGATGGATAGCTCACGGAGAAATCCAATTTTTCTATCTGGCCAGGTTCCTGGAAATCAAAGGAAACATCTCTTTTTGCAAGCTGTTTATCCTCACCGACATATTCACCTGTCTCGGTATTGTAGCCGGTCTTTGCCCATATCGAGACACTGTTTACCTGAATATTCAGATTGGCCCGATCCTCAGCACCAACAAGGTCCCACATATCGACCTTGAGAAGTTCGATATTTACATCCAGGGTCCTATCACCGGATTCCGGCCACCAGGGGATAAGGTCAGATTCCAGTGTGATATTCAGGAGAACCGAGGGATTTCCAACACCTTCCCATTCAATTCCACTCTCTTCCGGAGGTGACCACATCTTGAGTTCATACTGGAATGCCTTGTTATTGTACGAGTTGTAGATTATTCCAATATTCTCAAGGAATTCTCCCCTTACCTGGGGATAGGTCTTCTCCCTTGAAATGTTGAAATCCGATCCAAGGTCACCACCTATCAATCCACCTCCACCGCCTTCGCTTTCAACAGTTTCCATGGTATACTGGAAACCAACTGCATCGAAATCAGCTTCAAGGTGATAATTGACAGGTCCAATGGCCCTTGTCCGATCGAAGGTCGCCCAGGAAGCCCAAGGGATCATTGAGATCACCATCAGGACAATTGCAAGGAATATGACCACCATAGCTGAGATCGCCAGTATTGATGGTTTCTTGGGCTGCATGGCAGATTGGATTACAGGTTAGGTATAAATGGATTGTCGATGACCGATGAAAAACTATCAATTGCTATTTGAGAAGAAGTACGGGTCCTGTTCCCCCAGCTGGACCCGCGCAAGGTGGTGTTTGGCGTCCCTTTCCCATATCCTAATTCCAGTCCTCATAAAAAAAGTCCCGACAATTAAAAACCCCGAGTGCTCCTCCAACTCCCCTCCTCGTATCGGGGACGGAGACCCTTCTGGAGTGAAGAGATCTCTCGTATGATGTTTTCAATATCGGGTTCAGGCATGATATGACCTCGGTCCACCAGCAGGGGCTTAGTGAACGATCTACCAGATATTTCGGTATATAAAAGACGGGAAGGGGGAATTCCTGGGGATACCCCAAAAAGCTATGTTCGTTAAAGACATGGACACCCCATGGATGATGTCTTCGGGGAGGGTGACCCGGTTCTTTTGATCGGGGGTGATCGGTCATTTCAAATGAAGATCGATGGAACAATGACCAAAATGAAAGGGGCCCGTGGAGCGGTATCGACATCCCGGATCATCGGGATGAAGGTCGGAGATCGTTTCAGCATAGGAAATCGAGAATTTATCCTGGTTAGACCGGACATCAGAGACAATATCGAGAACATCGAAAGAGGACCGCAGATAATAATCTCCAAGGATGCATCTGAGATCATAACAGGTCTGGCATTGACAAATGGATCAACGGTCCTGGAAGCGGGAGCGGGTTCCGGAGGTCTTACCCTTTTCCTGTTGAATGCTGTATCTCCCGGGGGGCAGGTTATTACCTACGATGTCCGATCGGATCATCTGGACCTAACGAGGTCAAATATCTCCTCTGCTGGACTGTTAAAAGGATGGGATGGTAGGATAGGGAACATACTTGATGGTGCTCCGGAAAAGGATCTGGATGCTGTTGTGCTTGATCTCCCTGAACCTGATCTTGCCATTCCAAATATCTCC
>JAUVBH010000207.1 GCA_030591285.1 Thermoplasmatota archaeon | reverse complement strand
GATCAGGGCAACAACAAGTATCACCATGAACACCCAGAACTGGAATGGTGCTTCATCATCTACATCATCACCTTCTTTTATATCATAAGGTGGGTGAGATTGTATATCCCATGGGTTGGTACCCGCTTCGTATTCCTGAATATTGGTATACCCATCACTGTCAGCATCCTCATCATGATCATCAAATCCAACCGTGAGGAAATTATCTATCTCCCATTGATCCAACATACCGTCAGGTTCAATATCCTGATCAGGTGGTATCATTGGAACAATGATCTTTATCAAGACCTTTTCCGAAGATCTCTTATCCTCACCGGTTATTGCATTATAGCGGTGAACAGAGTCACTGACAAAGAGCGTTACATTGTACCATCCCTTTGCCGGGAACCTTACAGTATCGATAACCTCGTCGTATCCGATGGTCTTGTTCAATTCATGGCAGAACCATTCGAACTTCAGATTTCCCTCATCAACATCGACATCGTATGAGTCGGATGCATCAAAGACCACCATCTGAGTGATATCAAACTGTTGGAAATCAACAGGCTCCTTTATAACAGCGATCGGTTGGGTATTTACCTGGATCTGATAAAGGTTGGAGAGGGTCATCTTATACGGGAAATTCTCGTATGGGATCACCTCACCATTTCCAGCTACATCGCGGAACATGAACTGAAGGAAGTTCTGGTCCCCTTCCTGGAATCCTTCATATGGGAAGTGTATATAGATCAGTTTATCTCCATCTACACGATCCCAATATTTGGCAGTTAGTTTCTCCCATCCTTTCAACTGGGGGATACCGGTTTCCCAGGTATAAGTGCTGGTCTCCTCATCATAAGCGCTTCCGATCCTGTAGTATATGCTGTTTGTCATGATACCTGATGTCTCATCGTAAAGGTAGCATTCAATGTCCCTTTCGTTTACAGCGGTCAGGTCGTGCCAAACATTTGCGGTTGGGAAGAAGTCCTGGACCTCAACAGGTGTAACGTCGATCTTCAGATTGTAAACATCTGAATATGCAAATCCATTTCCTGCAAAATCCTTGGCTCTGTATTTGATGTAGTTCTCCTTACCCTCAACGAACCTGGGTTTCAGCTTCACATCGATCGTATCGATGGCCTTGATCGATTCTTCATCGTGAAGATCTGCTGATACCCACTCCTCGAAATTATCGAAACCTGTTGTGGATATAGAATATTCGATGGTGGAAGATCTTACTCCGGTTATTGCATCGGATATGGTCAGGTTATCCTTGGCCTTGATGGTAAGATCAGGTGTCAGTGTTCTGAGCCATGGTACATCCTGAGGGTTTGGACTGAATTCGGTGAAGAATGGGTCCCTCTTGTCAATAATGATAGAGACCTCCTTCCATTCACCAGCGTGTCCAACACCATCTTCAGCCCATACAAAGATCCTGAAAACGCCCTCGGTGGTGCCATTCCAGATGTATTGGGTGACCTTTGAGTCCACAAAAGGAACATTGTCATCACCGGGGGCGTAGGTAGTCCAGATCCGATATCTTACAACACCGGACCCGCTGTCCTTGACCGAGGACCATGAGATAAAGATCACATCGTCATTATCAAAATCCCTTTGTTTATCTTTGAAGGAATCTGCTCTAAGAACGAGTGATGCAGGTGCAATAGGAGTAGAATCATCTACTCTGAAAGCATAAGATGGAAATTCACCAATGAACTTTCCAGCAGGGAATGGGTCACCATTTCCATATCTAAGTGACAAGCCGAATACCTTCCTGATCGCCAGAGATGGCATCAGATACCAGATAGAAAGGTTCCGTGCGGATGCATTTTGATCAAAGAATTCCCTTAGCTCATCATCCACCAATCTATACATGAAAGATGAGTTAGGAGGATAAACATCCATTGTTGAATTATATACAAGCTTCACACCGGAGAAGGTGATGTTCTCGCTCTCCTGGGTGAATGATTCGGTGGGTATCATCAATCCTGCTTCATTATAGACCACTATCTCGCCAACAAGCTTCGTTTTACTATCAAGATACATGGCATCGTCTACCTCCAGTATCTTAGGTAAAGCAGTTTTTCCTCTTGCCCATACTGTGACAGATACATTCCCATCAAGTGGAATGGCAAAGAGGAACTTTATGATCACTCGAGCGTTGACTCCAGTTAAATTACCTAAAGTGGTTGTTGCTGAACTTGAATTCGTTATATCGAATTCGAAGAATTCTCCTCCACCACCAACACTCCATTGGCGAAGACCACCCACATCATCGTATCTCACATAGATGCCAAGTGATGGAGCTCCGAAATATACCCTGATGGATGAAAGATCTGCATAACCACCGGTGCTCATTACATCAAAGGAATATTCATAGAAATCCAACTCTGCAAAGGCGGTGTGGTTGTATTCGCCTGCTCCGTCAATTAGTTCGAAGTTGGCTATGGTCGTGCTCTCCGTGGAGATCTCGATGGCAAGTCCGTTGTTTAGGTTTCCAAGTCCGTAATTGCTGTAGATCAGGGATGTGCTTGCGGTCTCATCTTCCATTCCAACAGACATATACTGGCCATTGCTGTATCCGGAGTTTGAACCAAGGTTGTTGTACTGGAACTTGATCAATCCTGTCTCCCAGAGGATGGCCTGATAGGTCATACCATAGTAGTTGCTGTTCCATTCAATGGCCACGAACTTTCCGATGCTGTCAGTCCCTGTAAGATAATGAACACCACCATATTGGGTATAGGTAGTATATGGATACCCCAGACAAACTGCAATGCTTGGATTGGGTTCATTACTATCTGGATAGTTGCTGTAGCTGGTGGTAGGCCGCATATCCTCGAACCATATCAACCCTCTGGAACTCATATAAACTGAATCATATTCGACACCATAGAATGGAAAGGTCCATGATGGAAGAATGATCTCATCATATCCATAGTAGTTGTCATATACCTCAAGCTCTGTTCCAACATTCGCTACACTGACCCAGCTGTAATCAACCTTCGGATCAGGGTTCTTGTTGTCCATCCAGTAGTATCCATAATCGTCCTTTTCATCTGAAACTGCACCCTGTGAAATTGGTGCCGTCCCAAGGAAGGCCATTCCAGACATTACTAAAGTCAACAGTACGACTAGGGCAATGGCGCCCTTGCTGAATTCCCCACTTCGGTCCATATACACACCCCTATTTATTCATAAATTCAATTATTCTAAATCTCCTCACTGAGGCGGAAAGCCTCCCTGAGTGTCCACCTGTTGTGGCGCTGGTTCATAAGGAGCCGGTATCGGAGTTGGCTCCATCGGTACTGGTTCGATCGGCTGGGCTTCTCCCATCGGTGCAGCATCCATAGGTGCTGCTGGAAGTGCCGATCCGGTTGGAGGAGCTGTTGGAAGAGCTACTGGGCGACCCTCTGAGGCTGCCTTCAGTGCTTCCAATCTTGCAGATCCACCAGCAAGCATTGCCTGTTCCAGCATTGCCTGTTCGTTCTCCGCATCTTTCACAGCTTCCTGCTCCAACTTGTTCTTGATCGCTATGTTATTTACTACGAGCATCACGAGCACAATGATCACCAACAGGACAGAGACGATGATCGCGATCAAGAGAAGCAAGTTCAGATCTTCATCAACATCAACGTCATCAAGCTTGTAGAGAGGGAAATCTGTCTCGTCCGTCGGGTCACTGTTTGATAGATATTCCTCGTAGTCTGTATGACCGTCACCATCGAAATCATTCTCAGGTGTTACGGCTACTTTTTTGTCCGCATATTCATCTTTGAACAATTCCCAGAGTTCTGTTGTGGTCATCGAATCATGCGCGGTTGGATTGTAGAGAGAATCCTTATTGGATCCATCATCCCACCCAAGATGAAAATTGAACTCGAACCAGTTAGGCATTCCATCTTGGTCCTCGTCCTCTGCGTTATTCCAGATAGGATCATCATACTTTTCGATCAATATCAAGATCTCTTCTGAATAAACATCATGAAGGCCGTCGGATACCATAAGTTTAATGTAATGCTCTCCTGGAGCGAGTGACATCTCGAACCTCTTGAAGTCCTCGATCGCTCCTTCACCGATATTCTCTGTCACATTATCTGAGTCTGTAATGATGGTATCCACCCAGGCATATGTTAGGGTATCACCGTCATAGTCACTGCTCTTGGTAGCATCGAAGGTCACT
>JAUVBH010000009.1 GCA_030591285.1 Thermoplasmatota archaeon | reverse complement strand
GAGGAGGAAGGTGATCGAACTTGCACATGAATATGATATTATCATAATCGAGGATGATCCCTACGGAGAGCTTCGATACACGGGTGATTCCCTTCCTGCATTGAAATCGATGGACCATGAGGATCGTGTTATCTACCTGGGGACCTTCTCAAAGACACTTGTTCCTGGATTCAGAGTAGCCTGGACATTTGGTCCCAAACATGTCATTGACAAGATGGTGATCGCCAAACAGGCTGTCGATCTTTGTACCCCGCCATTCACTCAACATATTGCAAAGGAGTATCTGAAAAGAGGTTACATCGATGAACATCTCAATAAGATCATTGATATCTATGGTAAAAAACAGAGGATAATGACCAAAGCCATGGATGAATACATGCCCAAGGAATTTATCCGCTGGCCTGTCCCCGAGGGTGGGATGTTCCTCTGGGCAACACTGCATGAATGCATCAATACCACGGATATGTTCAATGATGCAATTTCGGAGAATGTGGCATATGTGATAGGCAGTGCGTTCTTCGCTGATGGCACCGGAACCAACTGCATGAGATTGAATTTCACCCACGCCGATGATAATAAGATCGTTGAAGGGGTCAAGAGATTGGCACACGTGGTTGAGAGATGGGGCATGGAAAAGACAAGGGCACCAACTCTACCAGAGGATATGGAAGTCATTACTGGTGTGTGATCTATCAGGTGATATACGTGGTCAAAGCTAAAAAACCCAGAAAAGAAAAGAAAGGAAAAGGAAGCGTATTTGGGCTCCTGGGTCTAATAATCTCAATTCTTGCCTTCTTTTTATGGGCGATCTACATCCCATTCACCTTCAGTAAGGTCTTATCGCTTCTATGTCTGGCAGTTATACTGCCTCTCAGTTTGATCTTGATAGTAATGGGTATAATATTCTCCTCACTATCTCTAAAGTTAGGAGCTGGAAAACGAAAGCTGTCGGCGATCATAGGGTTGGTTTTCAGTATAATGCAGGTTCTGTTGTGGATCGGGTGGATAGTTTTCACCACTTTCTGGAACATCGGTGCATTGGAAGGTTGAAACCAACTTGATAATAACAACTGTTTTAATGTGTATATCACATTATCACGTCCAGGACATTGGTAAATAGGAGGGTTTTAAATTGCCAAAAAAAGGTAAGAAGGGCTCCAAGAAAAGGATAGACGAAGATGAAGAAGAAGAAGAGATAGAAGAGGAGGAGAAGGTTGAGGAGGAGGAGGAAGAACCCAAAAAGAAGAGATCCAAGTCTAAGTCCAAGAAGAATTCCAAGAAGAAGGAAGATGAGGACGAAGATGAGGTAGAAGAAAAGAAAAAGAAGGGGAAGAAACCCAAGCTTGCTCCTGAACCTCCTGAAGATGAAGATGATGATGACGACGAAGATGAAGAAGACGAGGATAAGGAAGATGGGGAGGACCCGGAAGAGGACGATGAGGATGAGGACGAAGATGAAGAAGATGATGATGACGATAAAGAAGATGAAAAACCTAAGAAGAAGTCCAAATCCAAGAAGAAGGGTTCCAAGGGTGGAAAGAAAGCCGAACAAGCTGCTAAGTTAGGCAAATTTGGCATGATCTCAGGAATTGTCGGAATTGTCCTTCTTTTAGCCTACATCGTTATATCTATCTTGAATTGGTTGATATCTTTCATATGTTTCGGATGTGGAACATGGGGAATTCTCTCAATTAGTATTCTTGCTGGATTGGTGGCCATTGCTTTGGGTATTGTAAAACTTGTTACTGATAAGGATGGCGATAAGAAGCAAGCATTCCTATCGATCGGTCTTGGTGTTGGCGTAATCATTTTATCGATTGGATGGACAATTGTTTGGGGAATAGTTAGGTTCTTTATCTAAACCTAAAAATAGCCCGGCTTCGTGCCGGGCATCTTTTTTTTTGAAAATATTTATAAAGCCTATTCATTTACCCGGTTCATAGTAATTTGGAGAGTCTAAAATGTCCTGGACCATGCAACAAGTCAGAGAACTAAAGGTCAACAGGTATATCGTGATCGATGACGAACCCAGTAAGATCATCGAACTCACAACTTCCAAACCAGGGAAGCACGGTGAGGCAAAGGCGAGGATCGTCGCCATCGGTATCTTCTCAGGGAGCAAGAAATCCATTGTTTCACCTGTCACACATAAGATCCAGGTACCCATGATCGAGAAGAAAACAGCTCAAGTGGTTTCGATCCAGGGTGCTGAAGTACAGCTGATGGACATGGAATCCTTCGAGATGTTCAATATCGAGATCCCAGAAGAGTTCAAGGAAAAGATCGAGGCGGGCCAGGAAGTCCAGTATCAGGATGCAATGGGCCGCAGACAGATCACAAGAGTATGAGGGGTTCCGATGAATTCAAAGGGTGTGGACCTGGTCGAGGTCGACCCCACTTTTGCAGATTCATCTTCTGTGTTCGATAGTTCGAAATATGTTATCTGCGGCGTCCCTTACGATGCCACAGTTTCCCACCTTTCCGGAGCAGCAAGAGCTCCGATCTCCATAAGAGCTGAGAGCTATAATTTTGAGACGTTTCTTATGGATCTTGATGTGGACCTTGCTGATATTCCCATGTGTGATATTGGAGACCTGGTGGTCAATAATTCCGAAGAGGGTCAGGTTAAGATGCTCCAGGATGTTGAAACCCTGATGGAATTCATCCTGGAAGAGAAAAAGATGCCTTTCATGATGGGAGGAGAACATTCCATCACAGAAGCATCTGTGAACGGTTTCATGGAAACCTACCACCGAAGGGGTGGTATTGCAGTAATAGTCGATGCTCACCTCGATTTCAGAGACGAATATTTAGACAACCCCCACTCACATGCATGTGTCACCAGGCGACTTCTTGAAAAGTGGGGTAGTGATTCCATCTTCGTTATCGGGGCCCGGTCCGGATCCAAAGAAGAGTTCGAGGAAGCTGAGAAGCTCGGGCTGAGATATGTGACCTCCAGGCAGGTAAACGGTCATGGGATAACCGGGATCCTTGATGACTGGGACTCTGGATATTCGATAAGGGAAAGACCAACTTATCTTTCAATTGATATTGACTGCTTGGATCCATGCTATGCTCCGGGTACAGGAACCCCTGAACCATGGGGAATATCATCATTGGATGTTCTTCGGATCCTTGAAGGTCTATACAAGAACACGCTGGCAATGGATATCATGGAGGTAACTCCCGATATCGAAGCTCATATCACTCCGGGGCTTGCCGGGAAGCTGATCAGACAGATGATCGGTCTCAAGGAGATGAAGATCGACAATCCCACGTGGCTTGAGAAACTTTAGGGTAGGTTCGGTCAACTCCCCAACTATTTTCTTTTATATTCTCTCAAGAGATCGAAGGTTGGATGGGAGTAGATTTCGAACGTGAGCTTAAAAGGCTCCTCAGCGGCGACCTTCAAGCTCTGGTCAAGATGAAGAAGACCTGTAGTGGTCTTGAATGCCTCGGTTACAGTGTAATGGAGAGGTATCCTTTCATGGTGGTCAGGGGAGCCGGTTCTTTTGGAGTAGACCTAGTGGCCCTCAGAGGAGAACTTTCATTTCCTATTGAGGTAAAATCCTCCATCCATCCAAAGATATATCTGAGCCAGCCAAGATTGAAAGAACAGCTTGGCCAGTTCATGGAAGATTGCAGGAAAGCTAACACATTTCCTGTCTATGCCTACCGCTTCAAAGGATTCAGAGGTGATCCTTGGAGGATATTCACCCTGCAGGTAGGTGGATTGAGATATTTTTCAAGGGTTCTCAATTCCAAGATCCCATCAATGAAGCCTACCCGGGGAGGCAACTATGTGATGGTGTGGGAAGATGGTATGGCTCTATCTGATTTCCTTCTGGAGATCAAGAACATCATGAGGGAAGTAGAGAAAAGGTAGGTTTAAGTTCATAGATTTAACCGTTATGATTATATCGAAGTACATTGAATGCTATCAGCTACCCTGGAGGATACCCCATGGACCGCAGAGTTATCCATTTCGCTCTCATTTTACTGTTAGTCGTCTCATCCCTAACCACGGTAAATGTGAGTGCGTCCTCTCCAGTTAGTCCGGATATTGTCATTTCATCCTCACCTATAAGTGAACCTTCCAACAATACAACAGGTGGTCTCTACAATGGATTGATCACATACGAGGATGTGGCTCTGATAGTAAACGATAATTCAGAGATCTCAAAGGAGATCGGGACCTATTTCGCACTCAAGCGGGATATACCGGAGGTAAATATCATCAATATCTCCGTCCCGAACCGAGAAACCATCACTCCGTTGGAATATGATGAGCTTGCCAGACAGGTGGATGAGAACTTATCTGAAAGGGACATCACAGATAAGATCAATTATATGGTGACGACGAAAGGTGTCCCCCTCAGGGTTTCAGGTACCAGTTGGAGGCAGGCTTCTGTGGATTCCGAGCTAATGCTCCTAAATAGCAATCTTGAGCACACCGTTCACAACAGTTACTGGTCAAATAACCCGTATGCAGGAGCGGGAGAACCCTTCTCGAGAGAGGATTATAGTATCAGATTGGTCACCAGGTTGACCGGATACACGAAAGAAGAAGCAATGGGTCTTGTAGACAAAGCTGAGACCTCCTTTGGGGTAAGGGGTAACGCCCTTCTGGATATGGATCCCAGAAAGAATGGGTCCAGTGGATACAAGCAGGGCAATGATTGGATGCTTCAAGCCGACAACTGGCTCAAGGAAGAGGGGTATCCCAGCTACCTGGACGCCACGAACGATTTCAAGACCGATTGGTCGGACACCATGGCCTATTACTCCTGGGGATCCAACGATGGTAGCTGGAGCCAGGGTCAGATGTCCAATGGTGGTTTCGAAACCGGTACCGGAACCCAAGCCACTGGATGGATCTATGACGAGTCTGGAGGACTGATCGTCAGATCATCTGAATCAACACAATCCGGAACGTGGTCCCTTAAGCTGGAAAGGACCAACGCAGGCACCCTGAGGGCATACCAGGATGTAACCGTGAATTATCAAGATCATCGATATATCTCCGATGGAAGGATGAGCATATCCGGAGTGACCTCTCCAGGTGCCCGGATCCTTCTTGAAGGATATGATCAGCAGATGAACCTCAAATGGACCCACACACTTGCGAACAGGACCGGAAATAGGGGTTTCGATGCTTATCAAGACCCAATAGAGAACGAATCCTCTGTTGTTCTTATCCGGATCATCGTTGAACTTCTTGGAGATGGGGTTGCATACTTCGATGCTTTCAATCTAAGGGTCGTCCGCCCACACAATGAGTGGTTGGATGGATCCATCGCTGAAACCATCGTTTCCACCGGTGGAAGATCCATGACCTATGGAACATGGCATGGACAGTCTCTCGTAGCAGATATCATTAAAGATGGTGTGACAGGGATCAAATGATACACCTGGGAACCATTCATCACAGCCATATCCAGAGCTCACATCTTGATCCCGGCCTACTACCTAGGTTACAGCATCGCAGAATCATTCTGGATGGGCTCTCCATTCGTTTCATGGATGGGGACCGTGATCGGTGATCCCAAATGTACACCTTTCATCAATGAAAGAGCTGACATGGGCCCCGCACTTGATGAGGAACCGATATCAACCTGGGTGGATGACGATGGTGTGCCCTGGGTAACCTTTGTTGTGCATAACAAAGGCAACCGATCGGTGGAACAGGGGAAGGTAGAACTATACATGGAGGGTGGAGTGAAGTTCTATGATGAGCTTGTCGACATCCCTCCTGGTGGCAAGATATATCTTAATATCTCATCGGATGAGTATCAGATAATTGGAACCCACCTCTTCTCAGTTGTTCTGGATATTGACAATGAGGTATGGGAATATGATGAGAAGAACAACGAGTTCGAAAGTATACTTGAAGTGAATAACATCCCCGAACTTGATGTAAACCTTCCCAAAACGCAGATCGGAAGGACAGATCCTCTTCAAATTCAAGTATCCATAGAGGACCAGGATGGTGATGTCTCTCTTGAGATGCTTGAGATCATCATAACTGATCCATTGGGACTTACCTATACTCCAGTATTGAACTGGACAAATAGCAATACGACCTCCCTGGAGGCAACCTATCTGTTCATTCCACCATGGAACGCTTCACTTGGATTTCACTCCCTGGAGGTAAATTATATCGATCATTGGGGCAGCTACGATTCTGTAGACCTGGGACCATCCATCAAAGTGGTGAATCTGGACCCAACGGTAATTGGGGATCTATCGCATTCTGTGATCGAAAGGGGTGGATTGGTTGAATTGAACCTTACCTGGGTGGACCCTGATACTCCAGATGGATCCCTTGAGTTGGATGTTTACGCGGAACGTCCATCTGGAACCAAACTGTCACCATTGGAAAGCCACATGATCTCAAATTGGTCTGCAATTTATGTTTTCAAGATCCCACCGGGGGACCCAACCCTGACCTGGTCCTTCCACGCAAGAGCTGTCGATCGGGACAATGGTGATGGATCATGGTCAGATCTGGTAAGATCCTATAACAGACCACCATTGCTGGAGATCCTTAATGGAACCGGATCCCGGATCACCAGGTTGGGATCTGCTGTCTTTGTTATCCAGTACACTGATCCTGAAGGATTACCCTCAGAGAGTATTGAAGCAACGGTGTATGGGCCTTTAGGATCGCCATATGCTTCCGTCGTCCACTCTTCTGATTTCAATCTGATATCAGGTGGGGTCATGGAACTTGAGATCCATGGGAAAGACCTTCTTCTGGGTAATTACTCTCTGGAACTGAAATACGAGGACGATGAAAATGATGGTGATGAACTTCAGATCTCCTCTGCTTTCGAGGTATACAATCTTGTACCGGAGATCGAGAGTGTTTACATCAACTATCCACATGGTCCGGGTGTATTCGGGGAGACATTCCTACGGAGCACATCAACAACATTGACGGTCAGCGTTAATGATCTTGATTCCATTGGGTCAGGACCAATCGTTCAAGGTTGGGTTTATTCGGCAGATGGGGAATATGAGAAGGAACTGTTCTTCGACAAGAGGGGAGAAGGATCCTTCAACATCAGAGTTTCAACGGATGGAAACTGGCCTCTGGGTTCATACGATCTCGAGCTCAAGGTCACCGATCCCGATGGCGAGGTTGCCTGGTTCAATGTAACTGCGGTCTTCAAACTTGATGCGGACACTCCCTTCTTGAATACCGGTGAGGTCTTCATAGATATCAATAACAACGCTTCCATCGAAGTATCTCTGGGCAAAGGACCAGGTGCAACATTACCTTCAGAAGTTTACATTCTGCTTTACTCCAGTTCAGGAGACCTTATGGTCCAGGGTAGAATAGAAGACCCTGCCGACATTGGGATATGGACCGGAGTATACCAGGTTGATGGCACACCCGCAACCGGAAGTGTCATGGTCATTGATGATGTAGGACGTGAAGTGTGGTTCAACGAAACCCTGGAGATCGAAATTCAACAGGAACCTGTGAAGCCATCAGGAACTGGTTCAGGGACCTCTGATGATAACACATTATTGATCTTGATGATCCTTCTATCTCTCGTAATTCTCCTTGCTGTCATCGCCATTGGAGGAGCTTTCCTTTTGAGAAGAAGGTCCGAGAGCGATATGATGCCTGCTCCAGCATTGCCATATGAACTTGCACCTCCACCACAGGTTGCTGCATTGGCTCCTACTCCGGAAATGTCGTTGCCACCTGCGCCTCCAGACGCATCTTCCGGCAGCGGTGTTCAAACACCTCCTCCAGCTCCCATTCCACAGGGGGATCAAATAACCAACGATGCTTCATATCATCGACCAGATCCGGTAAATGCTCCGAAACCACCAAAACCAAAAGATACTGTTCCAGCTGTAACTATACCAGAAGCAGTAAACCCTGTGGTAGAACAACCCAAGCAGCCTTTTGCTGAAGGACCCCCTCCTCAAGCGAATACGGAACCTTCAAATACACCAGGTGGTGTGGCCCAAAAGAATCAAGATGTTCAAGATACCGACAATACTCAGATCCCAGGAGATCCTAAACAAGGCCAACAATAGGTCTATGAAGGTTCAGATAACAGATCCAGATTTCAGGTTTCGGATGCAGAAACTGAACAAGTCCAAGGTCGACTCCTTCGCAGGTATAGTTGAATCTACTCTGGAGAAATTCGTCAAAGCTTTCCCTTCATTCGATAATCTCCCTCCTTTCTACATTTCCTTGATCGATCTGTTGACACCCATTGGAGAGGTGAAGAGGATACTCGGTCGTCTTGACGGTACGAAGAAGCAGGTCGGGATCATAAAGACCAAGACGATCCGCCAGATCACCAGAACTTCAAAACCCGAGTACATGGACCTCAAAAGGAAGGAGGCTTTCGGCAGGATCTCATCCATGGTGTATGATCTCGAAGAGGACCTGCTTTACCTTGGAGAGGTCAGGGAGAAGTTCAAGGAACTTCCATCGATCCCTACAAAGCATCCAACGATCGTTGTTGCAGGTTACCCCAGCGTTGGTAAATCTCAGCTGGTGAGGGAGATCTCCACAGCAGATCCAAAGGTTGCTTCATACCCATTCACAACCCAGGAACTTACTGTTGGATATTTCGATGTCAACCGAACAAGATATCAGATAGTTGACACACCTGGTCTTCTAGACAGATCCTTTGATAAGAGGAATATGATTGAGAAGCAGGCAATACTTGCTCTGACGCTATTGACCAATGTCGGTGTATTTGTTTTGGACCCAACAGGTCATTGTGGTTTCCCCCTTGCTCCTCAACTGGAGCTTCTGGTCTCCATCATCGAATCGGTCCCGGACATGGATTTCATAGTTCTTTCAAATAAATCTGACCTTGACATTCCTGAGGGTGTTGATACCTCGGAGATCGATGATGTTGTCAAGTTGATGGGAAGCAGATGCTTATCCTACCTTGAGCTTTCTGCAAGCTCCGGGGATGGGTTGGATTCTCTTAAGAGATCCATCGTCACCATCATGATGAAGAACGAGGAAAAACCCTGGGAGAACTTTGAGTCCGAATTCTGACGCTTATTCTACAGTGACAAGAACTCCCGAACAACTCTTAAATATTCCATTATCACTTTTTGCCTCCTTCAGATATCAAGATAATTCAATTGAGGGGTCCATATGGTGATGAATACAAAAAAAGATGAGAAGATCAAGTGCCCAAGATGCGAGATATATATGAGGAAAGAAGAGGTCGAGGTCACTGGACCCAACATCACTATAGATTTCTGCATCCAGTGCCATAGTTATTGGTTTGATAAGGGTGAGCTCAATAAGTACATCAAAACCAATGTGATCGATAAGAACCTCAAGAGAACAGAAGGAATTCAGTCATGGAGCAAAACTGTCTGTCCAAGGTGTGGTGGTAAGATATCTTTGAAGTTCATCGAGGATCTCGAAGTTGACCACTGTGATGATTGCGGTGGATTATGGCTTGATCATGGTGAGCTGAAACAGCTTCAGGACAAGGATTTCGCCGCATTCAAAGAGAGCAGGTTGAAAGAGGTCTTCAGCGGATTGAAGCGGATCACCAAAGTAAAGAAATGATCTCAAGCACCGATCAGTTCCTGGATCTCCAGATGGTCCTCCAGATAGTTGATGACCCTACGGAACATCTCCCCATCCAATTCTCCGTCGAATTTGATATAAATATCGTGAGTTAGCTCGGTATGGACCTTGTCCACCTTCACCAAGGCTTCTGTATCTCCTTCTTCCTGCTGGATCACCTTGGCCTCAGCCTCTTCCATGTTCCCATCCTCGGCCATCTCCTTGAGGTTCTTCAGTACCTTCTTGAGATCCCATTCGTCCTCGGGATGGTCGTACATGAGCTTTCCATTGAATTTCAGTTCTGCAAGGTTCCTGAATTTTGCCTTTGCGAGCGCCCTTAGAACTTTATCCAGAGTGGAAAGAACATCGAAATCCCCCTCTCGTGGATCCAAGCCAATGAGGTGGAGCATTTCCAGAAAGGGTCCCATTTCCTCTTTGATATCCTCAACGTTCAGATCGATCTTCAGTACCGGGTCCTTGACACCTTTGACAATGTAGGACCTTTCACTTGAGCTTGATCCACTTTTTTCAGAGGCAAGTTCAGGACCGGGCATGATGCCGAGGAATTGACCCTCCAATCTAGCCTTGTGTTTTTTCGAGCTTCCCTTGAGGACCTTAAGGTCCTTTTTGATGCCGTATGGGTCCTTTGTGGACATGAGGGTGAAACTGCGAACATGTATTAATATCAAGCCCCGGCAGCTAGGCGTTGCCAAAAACCCCTTGGAATCATGGACATCCAGATAAACTGGCGAGTTAGAAAATAATAAAACAGAGTTACGCGATAATAGACCGGGGAGCGTATGGCAGGTTTAGAGGAAAACATTCACTGGGTGATCATTGGAGCTATATTGCTCGCCTCAATCCTCTATATGATGTTCATCTTGATCACTATCCTGAAAAGACGCATTCGAGTAAGGGATGCGACAAGGGAAATTGCACTTCTGAAGATGGATCTTCTTTCGAAACAAGCTCACCTTGAGAACTTGATCGAGGATTCAGTGGAATGGACCCCTGGTGATCTGAAGAAGTTCGATTCCGCGATGAAACAGAACAAGATGCTCAAATCAAAGATCGATACCGGCATGGTCATTGCAGACAGCAAGGTAAAGAGACTTGAGCTTGGGAATCAAACCGCAGAGCTCTTCGATACACTTGAAAAGATCAAGAAGTATGAGGACAAGCTCTTTGGTGAAGATGCGATCAAAGAGGGTAGGGGGTAGTCCATTTGACAAAGAAGACCCCTAAGAAACAAACTGCGAGGATCAAGACTTCGCAGGAGACGAGATCGGCCCTTAGAGCCTTCGTTCTGGCACACAGGGAAGGCTGGGATGATGGGTCCCTGAAGGACCTCAAGATCTACCTTCAAGCTTATCATGATTTCAAAGGATCAACAAAGACCATTGAGGTCCTTTTGGTCGAGGAGATGAAGAGTATTGGCATCGAAATGAAAGCAAAGCACATGCAGCAGGATCTATTTTCCACAAATAAGAATGGTGATGGCATAATGCTGGGGTCCTGTTTCTGTCCCAAATGCAACGGTTTCAAGAATTTCAGAAAGGAGTGTCCACACTGCGGTTTCCATGAGATGACCGTATGAAGGAGGAATAGAGATGGTAATGAATTTTGGTACAAGTGCGATCCCTCTTGACATGGCGGGAACCATCTCGGACAACTCACTGGTCCTGCTCATCACACTTGCTGTAGGAATTCTCCTTATTGTCCTGTTCACGCTTATCAATGTTCTGGACAAGTACAGGCACAGGATCAAATTGGACGAGCTTCAGGCAAAGCAGGAAAAATTGCAAAGGTACGCCAACTATCAGAAGAGAAGGTCACTTCGTGACGCCATCTCAATGTTGAATCCAGAGGAAAGGGCTCAGCTCTATTCCATCTGGGAGGATAATTCCGTTGTATCCAGAAAGGCCCTTTTCAAGTTGAACGAGCTTGAGGACCGCCTCAGGAGAGCTGAGAGGGGAGCGGAGCTCAAATGGGCAGAGGGACGGATCAATGATATCAGAGATACTGAGAAGAAGCTCTTTCCAGAAGCTTTCCCCCTCAAGGGGAGGACAAAGAAGTGAAGTTCAAGTCAGAGAAGAGGTCTCCAGACCTGTTCTCAAAGGTCAAGGATACAATTAAACCTGTAAGGAAGCAGGGCGACCCTCCAGAGGATGATATCGAATCCATGGATGGATACGTATGTGATCTCTGTTTGGTCTCTATTAAAAAGTCAGAGATCTCGCAATGTCCTTTCTGCGGAAGATGGGTATGCCGATCCGGCTGCTACTCCGATGAAGAACTCTGCTGCAACTCATGTGCAGGTGTGATAAAGCTCATGAGGGAGTCCGTTGTCCTCGGTGAATTAAGGGGAATAACTGAAACCCAGAAAGAGTCGGAAGCCGAACCTGAAAAGGAGTAAGCTTTATAGAGACTCGCCGGAAATCTTTTAAATCTAAAACCCAAGGTCATTTCATGAACTCGAGGAGGATTCTTCCACTAATCCTATCAGGAGCTTTCATAATTGCAGCCGTTGGAGCAATGTTCCTTGCTTACGGTACACTTGTTGACGATCCCTTTGCGTCGAACGAAGAGGGGGGAATCGAAGGACCTGATGTAAGGGACCCTACTGCTCCCATTGAGGACGATGTTGATGCAAACAAGGACAAGATCCCATCTTGGGCCTTTGCAGTTATAGGGATCTCGATCATCGGTGCTGTTCTTTTCCTTGTTGGATCCGGAAATCTATATCTAAAATCCAAGAGAGGAGAGAATATTGTCAGAGCAGACCTTCTGGATCTGATCACCATCAATCCAGGGATAAACCTATCTGCGATCAGGAGAGAACTTCAACTTTCCCAGGGCGCTGTATCATATCACATTATGAAACTGGAAAAGATGGGGAAGATATTCTCAGATAAGGGCTCCAAGGAGAGAAGGTACTACCCCTCATCCATGGGATACAAAGCTGCCATGAAGCAAGCCCACCTCGATGAGATAGAATCCATTCTTTCAAATGGCACCTCAAGGAATATAGTTAACCTGCTGAAGGATAAACCAAGAAGCCAGAACGAGATCGTAAACGAGCTCAATGTATCACCTTCAACAGTTCATTGGCACATGGAGAGGATGAAGAGTGCTGGACTGATCTTAAAAGAGAGCAGAGGCCGGTCTGTTTTCTATGAGCTGACCGAATCATCAAGCATGGATACCTGAGATCCATCTCGATCAATGCAATATTGTTGATACATTGTCCAATAATTATATGGAAAGTTTAAAGACCTTTTAGAACATGGTATCGATAAGGTGTAGAATTTGACCGTAATAGTCCAAAACCCCTTAGACGTGATCATTTCCATCGATACTGATGAGGAACTCTCGGGACTCCAGATGTTCGCCCTTGCGGATGCTCTGGACGGATACGAGATCGAAAAAGAGGTAGAGGATAAATTGGTAGTTGATATTGTGGAGATATCATCAGCTGGTGTCTTCGCAGTCCATATCATTCCCAAGCAGATGCTCACCTATAAGGACCTGATATTCTTCATAAATGACATGGTGTCCCAATCACTGAAAAGGGACGATCTTCCCTTCGAAGAATTCAAGGTAAAGAAGGTCCTTTTCAGGACCTCCGAACTTGGAAAACCCTCAGAGACCTCTGCTGATATGAATGAGATCCGCGAAAAGGTCAATAGATTGTGGAAGGGTTACAAGAAGGACCAAATGCGGTCCTATGTTTGACCAGGGGGATGTGGTCAATGAGCGAGGATCGGTGGAGCTACCGTTTTGATATCATTGATACCACCTGCAGGGTCGGCGCTCTCGAATTTCAGGGTCAGAGGTACAAGCTTCCGATAATTCTTGATCCAGTTAACAATGAGGGAGACCTCAGAATAGTTACCCTGGACGAGACCTGGAAGAATGTTTCCCTTAGATTGGTGGAGAAGGACTCTCCTGTGGAAGTTCCCCCCATACTACGCCAAGCCATGCAGGAAGCACTTTCTTCCATGAAGGCTGCTTCACTTTTCCCGGTCGTATCTACAACCAGTCACGGATTGATCGGAACTGTCAATGAGACCAGTTCGAATATGGCTGTCCATGTCCTTCCACATTTCAATATCGTCGCCCAGGACCCCACAAAGACAGTTCAGACACTCTTCAGGCATCGGATCGAAGATCCTCTACATGACCCGGTATATCTGCCTGGTCTGGCAAATAGAGGAAATCTGGAACTGATGCTTTACATGGGTTTGGAGATCTTCGATACACTTACCTTCAGATTGGATGGAGTGAGAGGGATCTATCACACAGATATCGGTCCGATCGAATATGATAACCTGATAAAATTCGGTGGGGTCGGAGCCTTTTGTAACTGCATCAACTGCCAGAAATTGTTCGGTGAGGTAAAACCTGCTGAAAAACTTCATCTCATAGCAGGACACAATGTTGAGATGCTTGCAAGAAGACTCAATATGGCCGTCACCGCTTTGAGATCTGGGAAACTGCGGGAAGTTGTAATGGGAAAATTAGCAGGGAATCCTTCATGGACATCAGCTCTCCGATCCCTGGAGAAAAAGTATCAACAGGATTTAATGGACAATATTCCCACCTTTCGCAAGCTCCAAAAGAAACTGGTGACCTACCGGGATGATCTCTCGGATCCGGACTTCAAATTATGGCAATTCAGGATCTCCCAGGAGTATTCACCCATTAGTGGGAGAAATACCCTTCTCCTCCTGCCATGTTCGGCCAGAAAGCCGTATTCAACTTCAAGGACCCACCAGAGGATCAGAGATGCTCTGAGTTCAGTGAAAGGGTGGAAAGGCAGGGTCCAGCAGGTAGTGATAACCTCCCCAATCGGTGCAGTTCCCCTTGAGCTGGAAGATCTGTACCCAGCCTCATATTATGATCTCCCGGTGACCGGCGAGTGGTTCCCCGAGGAATTGGAAACAACCAGAAAAGTTGTGGGATCCATTTTTGAAAATGGTGATTTCCAGAACGTTATCTGCTTTCACAAAGAAGGAGCGGAGTTCTTTCCAGAGGATGTAACACTGGAACTGTTCAAGGGAGCCTCCTTCGTGAATATTCATTCAGAAGCCAATGCAAAGGGTGTGGAACCGATAGTTCACTTTTCCCGTGTCCTATCAGAAGTTTTGGGTCCTGGAAGAGGAGGGAACCATGAGAAAGAGGAACTTCTTTCCCTGATCAATTTCGCTCTGGAGATCGATATGTCATCTCTGCCAGGTCTGGAGGTGAAATGGTCCAGACGGGGAAGGGAACTGAGAAAAGGCAGGAGACCTTTGGTAGTTTTCAAAAAAGGAGGTCCTGTTCCCACTACAGAGGGCGGAGCTGCCCTCTGGGATCTCATTGGCCATGAAGGTAAAAAAGTCGTTATTGATGATTTCAAACCAAAGGGAACTGTTTTCTCCCAGGGTGTGAATTCCGTCAATGGAAAGATCAGAGTGGGAGATATTGTCATTGTAGGGACAGACAAGGAATATCGTGGGGTTGGAAGAGCCCTGGTCCCAGGGGATCTGATGGTGAAAGGTGTCCCCGGACCTGCAGTTCAGATGATCCACACAGTGAAAGGATGATCCATCAACCCATTAGAGAATCCAGTGATTCCACATCTCTCACCCATTTTCCGGTCAGTTTCGCAAGCTGCTTCCTTGGATCCATATCATAGGATATGCCAAGATTCTGACAAGCATCTTTCAATTTATGGGCCAGTCGTCCACCAGTTCTATCCCAATCCGTAAGAATGATCATAGTATCGAAATGTCCCAGTTCCTCAAATGGTCGGATTCTATCTTTTATTGATTCCAGATAGGTCAACACTGAAAGACCCTTGTTCATGTGGACCATTCTGCAGTTAACACCGATCATTTCCAGCGATCCTATGTCCTTCTTCCCCTCTACTATGATTATGACCTCCTCATGCCGATCGTTCAGCTCCAGGACCCATTGATCAAGCTCCTCGATCATCTCTTGTTTTGACCTGGGGAACATGTATGGTCATACACTATGGTCCTATTGAACATTTACAGTGAATTCACAATAATCGAAACGCTTCCGAAAGTAATATAACAATGTTTCACGATGGATTGGCCACCAATTTCCGAGGGTGCACAGGATGTTGAGAAATAGCATTGATGGGATGGAAAATATCTTCCATAATGATCTTTACCAAGGAGCCACGGTAATTGTTTACGGTCCTCCCGGTTCTCTGAAATCCGGAATGGTATTTTCAGTAATGTCAAAGTACCTCCAGAATTCCGGCGAGTTCGGTATGTACCTTACCGTTGAGGAGAATACGATCTCCCATCTTCGGAACATGGATTCTCTTGGTATCGATGTTCCCGAGAACCTGTTGATCTCCGATTACAGCGACATCAGGAGCAGGTTCGAGACACCCGACGGCGGGGACCATCCTGATTTCCTGGACATGGTCGATGGCGTCATCAAGTTCTTCAAGGATAAGGAGGGAGACAATTTCACCGTCTTTGGTCTTGATTCCCTTGGCGGTCTCTATTCCCTTATCGACTTACAGAACCTCCGGGCAAAGATGTTCCATTTCTTCAAGAAGCTCCGAGAATACAATCTTACCTCCTTCATCATCATGGAAACACCAAGATTCTCCAATATCATTGAAGGACAGGGAGCGGAGATGTTCCTTTCGGACGGTATCATCGAGATGGGACCCATTGAACACCAGCATGATATCCACCTTTACATGCAGGTGATAAAGATGAGGTCATGTCATCACTCCAGGAAGAAGCATCTTATCGACATTGGCGAGGATGGTCTTTCCATTCTCAGCCCGGTTGTTAATTAGAAAACTGTGTGGATATTGTTCTGTTTTCCGTTCGACAATAGAATTATATAGTGTACTTTATTAGAAGGTTTAGGTATTCCAAAACTATTTAGGAACTCCTAATAAGTGGTCAGATGACCCCCGATAAGATCAGGATTGCCCTTGCAGGAAATCCAAATGTGGGAAAGACATCCCTTTTCAACCAGATCACAGGTTCCAATCAACATGTGGGTAATTGGCCAGGCGTCACGGTCGAGAAGATTGAAGGCACCAAGAAGTTCAATGGCAGGACAATTCAGGTTGTTGACCTTCCAGGGACCTATTCGCTGAGTGCGTACTCCGAAGATGAAAGGATCGCCAGGGAGTATATTCTGGAGGAGGATCCGGACCTTGTGGTCCAGGTCGTGGATGCTACGAACCTGGAACGAAATCTATACCTCACTCTTCAGCTCCTTGAACTTGGGGCCCCTGTTCTCATTGCTCTGAATAAATGGGATGTTCTGCAGCAAAGAGGGGACAGGATCGATGATGACCATTTATCCAGTATTCTTGGTATCCCGATAATAACCACCATTGGAAGTTCCGGTAAGGGGATCGAGGAT
>JAUVBH010000077.1 GCA_030591285.1 Thermoplasmatota archaeon | reverse complement strand
GCATAACGATGGCGAACTCGATCAGGAAAGCAGTTGTCTCCTCAACTTTTTCAGGACGAAGGTTATCGATCACTCCGCTGAATGTATCGATGCTGAAAGCCAGGTCCAATCCTTCCATTGCAAGGATCACGATAGGACCGAAAACCAGACCACCAAAAATGTTCCCAACAATTGTGGGAAGCTTCAATCTCTCCGCTACCTTGCCGAAGAAAAGTGCCGCTACCAGCAGTAAAAGCAGATAGAGGAAATCGAACATTGGGACTGTTCCAATAATAACTCCCCTATAAACCTATCGGAAAATGGTGAAATGGGTCACTGATCAGAGATCCAACCTTTCTTGATGAACCGTTTGCTCAATGATTTCAACATGATGGGTGTGGATATTGCCATGAACGCTGCGAATATCACAACTGCGGAATAGAGGTCCCTTTCAATGATACCGGCTTGAAGCGCTACAGAAGCTAGAACCAACTCAACTGCAGCTTTACCGTTCATACCCACACCCACCATAATGGACTCTGCCCAGCTCAATCCGGATATCTTTGCCCCCAAACCGGCTCCGATCAGCTTACCACTGAAGCCCAATATGATCAGCATTGGGACCATGGGTGAAAGGGCCAAACCGGATAACGTCACCGAGAAACCGACCCATGCAAAGAAAACAGGAGCGAAGAAACCGAAGGACCATCTGCTAAGGGACTGTTTTGTTCTTACAGTCAATGAATCCCTTATTGCCATACCGCCAAGGAATGCTCCGATCATCAGATGGAGGCCCATTACATGTGCGATCACAGCAAAGAGACCAGCCATGAGAACACCGATCCCAACCTTTTCGGTGGTCCTCAGATCCTTGAGGTTCCCGTATAATATCTTCAACAATTTTGGAACCAAGAATAGTGATACCACAACGAAAATTACTGATAGAAGGATGGTCCCTCCAACAGATATTAACCCCGGGATATGACCTGAAGCGGAGAATGATAGGAGAACAGAAAGAATGATTATTCCTATGATATCGTCAACGATCGCTGCATTTACAATTGTCATCCCGTATCGTGTCCTTATCCCGTCGATCTGGATCAAGGTCGCAATTGATAGCGCAACAGCGGTAATTGAGAGAGCGGCTCCAACATAAAAAGCGACCAGGACATCTCCAAGATAGAGATAAGCCCCTAAGAAACCGAATGAGAATGGAACTATTATTCCCAGGGCTGCTGTCAAGATCCCTGTTCGGAAAGATGCGATGAAATCCTTGATCCTGGTTTCCATTCCTGAAGCGAACATCAGCATGATGACCGACAGATCAACGATAAAGAAGACCTCCATCTCAACGGCTTCAGGTTCCATAAATCTGATCATTTCCTCGATTATCGAGGTTTCAGCCTGGGAATTGAAAGCATTCAGAATGAATAGGAAGAACGGACCAACGAAGAGACCACCAATAATATTCCCAACGATGGTAGGTTGACCATACTTTTCCATGATCTTGCCAAAGAATATGGCCGAGATCAGCAGGAGAAGCAGATAGAGAACTGCCTCCATGCCAGAGGGTAATGATATCTGTATAAGTAAACTTTGAGGGTGCGAATGGGGAATTAGGTCTCTATAGTTCCAACTTCAGGTACCCCGCCTTCGTAAATACCCTTAGGGAAGGGATCTTCCTCGACCTTGGAAATGGGGGATGTCACCAGATCGACAGGATGGATCAGGTTCTCCCTTCCATGCTTCTCTTTGATGATCAGGGCTAGCTGTTCCAGCTGATTGATGTGGTAACTGACTATCATTCTCCCTAACCCAAGCTTCCTTCCTATCTCTGACTGACTGGAACCGGGGAATCTCCTTACCATATCAAGGACCTCTTTCTGCTTGCCTATGACGATCGGTCCTTTGGAGTACATTCCGTCAAGGTAGAAGCGTCTGTATGATCTGTCCTGTTTAGAGAAAAGGACCTCCTGTTGTTCCAGCATGTTTATGTGATGTGTGAGAACTCCATGGGCCAGACCAAGGTCGTTCTTGATCTGGGTATAATAAGCCCCAGGGTTCTCTTTGAGGAATTCAACTATCTTGACCCTGGTCTCGTGGTCCATCAATTTCTTTTTCTTGATCTTGGAATAGATCCCCATTCCAACAATTAGTATGATGGTACCTGTCACCAGAATGAATATCAGACCAATACAGAATATTGAGGACGCTTCTTTCTCAGAAGCCATTATTGGAGCGCCATCATTGTCGTCATCATCAACAGGTGTGACATCGTCATCATCACCAATTCCGGGATCTGTTATATTTTGTGGATCCGTACCGATCTCATATTCTCTTAGATTGGGTAGAAAATCAGAATCTGGATCTCCATCTGCATCGTTCACAAGCGGATCCAAACCGTTCTCCACTTCCCAACCATCAGGCATCTCATCCTCATCTGTATCGTTCAATGCAGGATCTGTGCCATGTGTGAATTCTTGAAGATTTGTCAGACCATCATGGTCCGGGTCCAGATCTGCATCTGAAGGGTCGGAAGAGTTCAGGTTATTATCATCTTCCCAGGTGTCATCCATACCATCTTCATCCTGGTCATTTGTTTCCTGGGCTTGAACGATAGGGGAAAAAGACACAATGGAAAATGTGAGGAGACAGAGAGCCAGCAGCAGGGAGGCTGCTAACTGTATGCTGGCGTTCCTGTTATCTGTCTCCTCTTTCTTCATTCAGAAATCTCCTCTCTACCTGATGGCCTCATTTGGTTTTAAGGTGAATGGTTATCCATAAATGGATTGGACAAACTCTCTTCAGGCTCTTCCTTGGCACCATCTTTCACAACATGTTCGAACTGTAGCTGTGTGCGAGGCTGCTCCTTTTTCACCATTTGTTTATTTTCGAAGAATTCCTTCTCCTCTGCTCTCTTGCGTGCTTTATTGGATGATATCACAGCTGCAATGATCAAAACGATAATGACACCTATGATCAATATTCCGAAGAGGAAAGCACCTACTGCCGCTCCTTTCTCCTCTGCATCTCCTGATGTAATGGGTGAGAAAATACCATCATCATCATCTACCGGAGATTCATCCTCAGGAGAAACATTGGGATTCCTATTCAATCTGTATTCCATGATGTTATCAATGCCATCTCCATCGCGGTCAAGGCCAGCATCGTTTGGATCATTCGGGTCCAAGCCGTAGAACCTCTCCCATTCATCCGGCATCCCATCATAATCACCATCTAGATCCGAGCCACGAACCTCAATGTTGGTATATGAACTGGCTCCGGAACCTTGTGTTGAAACCTCTGCTCTTCCCTTAAGGACAAGCATATTAGATTCAAAGACAAGGATCTCAACACTATGGAGTGTTCCAGCATTCAGCAGGATCTCCACCTTCTGATGCTTTGTCTGATTCACAAGGATATCTTCGAACTGCATCTCCTTCATATCTGTGGCTATATTTGATTCATCAACAACAGGCCAGATGTGAGCCTGGACATTGTTTGCATCATCCGTACCATCATTGGTCACATAGATGGTGATCTCAACCGTTATCCCTTCGTTCTCGTAGCTTCTGAAAAACACATCTTCGATGTAAAGATGGGGGATCTTGATCATGTCATCTACTTCCTCATCTATCTTACCACTTCCCCCATCATCGGCAAATGCCACCGCTACCACGGTGACACAGATCAATGATATTGCAGCTAGAAGGGCATATATTGCGCCTGCAGGTATCTCCAGACGTCGCCCGAACTTTGCTCTTTTTTTTGTCATATCTCTCTCACCTCGTCCGGTCCATTACCGGTTCCCGTGAGAAAAACATGCAAATGTGTATTTAATCAAACATTGGAACACTATTTTGACAATCATCATATGCGATCTCAGGTTCAACGACCCGGGATCTTTCCTTTCCTTCCACAGTTTGGACATCTGAATTTGGAACCGGAGAACTCGGAGGGTATCTCAACCTCTTCCCCACATTTACAGACGACGACAAGTTCTTCCTCTTCCTCCTCCTCTTCAGCGTCATCCTCCCACTCATCCTCATCCATCTCTTCCCAGTCATCCTCTTCGTCCACTTCTTCCCACTCATCCTCCTCAGCATCGTCCCAGTCCTCACCCTCATCCCACTCCTCGGAATCGCTCCATTCTTCCTCGGGCTTGGATGTTTTCTTCAGCTGAGTTGGCATGGCCCCTTCTGGAAGATCGATATCCATACTTACATCAATATCTCCCAGATCGGATTTGGTGGTCTTCTTCTTTGGTTTGGCCTTAGGAGCCTTTTTGGCTTTCCTGGGGTGTTTCTCACCGTCCACAGCGAACATCTGATCCCTGAGGCTTGTGAGGTCTTCATCATCACCTTCATCAATACTAAGATCGAGTCCCAGATCAGAGGTGTCAGAATCTGCAGTGAATAGTGGAATATCCGTTGGGATCGGCTCGGTGGTGGATGAATCCCATCCCGGTGGGGAATATATCCCTCCATCTCGATCTTCAACCGGTGTCAATGGTTCAGACACCCCAGCCATAGGAGCTGCCATTTGTTCCTGAGGTGGTGCCATTATCTTCGGTAAGGGTTCCCTTGCTTTCTTATCGCCCTTGAAGACGAAGGCCAGGAAGATAAATATGACCAGGACAAGGATCCCAATGATGATCAGGGCAATGACCCATCCAGGAAGTCCAAGGCCTGTTGAAGTATCATCGTCGTCGTCACCGACAGCCAGATTGTTCTTCACGTGATACGCTACTGGTGTAAGGTAGGTATCATCTCTTCCATCGGAATCAATGACAGTGATCCTGATATCGTATCCAGGTGAATCAGGGAAAACTCGTTTTCCATCGGTATCTGTCATAAGAGTGTTCCAATCGATGTAGTATTCAACCTTCTCATTGGAAACGAATACTCCACCAGCGTTTACCCTGCTGACATTTCCAAGGTCTATCCATCCGTCTATTGTGAGAACCTCGACCTTGATGTTGCCTGGTGGGATCATTTCGTCATCTGTGATATTGAAAAATAGTCTTACCACTCCAGAAACAGGTAGATTGAACGGGGGAAAGTTGTTTTCCAATTCAGGTGGATAGATATTCCTGATTCTGATATTGTTGATCTGGTGGGAGGCGCTGAGGTTGTCCTCATCTATCAATTCCACCCTGAGATCATATAATCCATTGGGAACCAATGTGGTTTCCCAGAAGACATCTGTTACATTTCCGATCAATTTTGGTCCTTCAATACTATTCCACAGATCTACACTTTCAGGTCTGTAAAGGAAACGGATCTTCTTTTCCTGAATGTTCATGTCACGATCATATATCAGAGCAGATATCTTTTCCAGACCGCCGATCACATCATCATCTGAATGGGTGGTGATCCTTACACTGGGTTGGTAAAGGTTATGAACACTGAATGATCCGTTCATCGATATCTCGATCTGGTAGTTGGTGGAATCTACAACAAGTGCCTTCAGATCGTATTCACCGTTCTCTACGGTGGTCGTATCCCAAACGAAATAATAGGTTCCATTTTCGCCCTTGGTCAAGTTTCCAAGGATCTCCCATGTCTCTTCCTCTGTAACCTTGAGGAAAAGGTTGATCGGCTCCACAATGTCATTATCGATATCAGTGGCCCTGATCGAGACATTGAATTGCCCGGAGATCGTCGAATTGGAAAAGGGTTTGATAACCACCCCTTCCGGAGAGTAATAATTATTGATGAAAGCGGGTTTCGTATTCCTTGCTTCTGCACCGAGGCCATACTCGGTCGAAGCATTGATCTTGAACCAGATCGGTCCATCGACATGACCCTCGGTATTGAATTCAGCGATATAATCTGAATTTGAACCTTCGATAGGAGACGACATGTTGGAGAACTCTATCCATGTCGAATTGTCCCTTGTGTAGAAGAAACTGACAGGAGGGGAGAGAACCTCGGATGATGGGATAATTACCTTGGAAGTGATATCCTCGGTCCACCTCAGTTCGGTCCCGTCGGCGGGGTATATCAACTTCACAACAGGGGGTGCATGGTTCAGAACATCAACTCTGTCCGTATACATTGCAGTCTCCAGTCCGAAGCTATCCATGACGCTGACCTTGAGGAAATAACCAGCATTTGGGAACAGAGTAGTGTTCCAGTACTTCGTGGCAATATCACCATTCGTGATATCCGGAGTCCCATCTCCAATGGGATTCCATGATCTGTTGTCGTTGGACCTGTAGAACCTCACATCCTCGGGTCCGGTGTCATTATCGATATCATAGATCCTGGCGGAAATGTCAATGTGTCCCGATATGGTATCATGTCTCCCGGGACTCAGTATCCACAACTGTGGTGGAGATGGGGATCTATCGGCCAGTGTGGTTCTAAGAAGGTCGGTCCAGGTCCATGAGACTATCAGCAGTTCTGGATAGGCATTGTTATCCTGATCACCAACCGAAAGCAGCCTCCAACCATAATATTTGAAATCGGTCATTGCATCGTTCTTCTCCCTTGCAGAGGAAATTTGAACGGTTCCAGAAGCAATGGGTAGATCGAAAATGTACACCCTGCCAACAGAAGTTGCATCAACTATCTCCGCAGGGGCAGAGATCGCCAGAGATGGAACAATTGTGAAAGGAGAAAGATCCATGGTGGTGAAGGATGATCCAAATCCAGCATTTGGTGATCCCTCGATGGTTGTATTGTCCATTCCCTGATTTATCCCAAAGAGATCAGCCCAGTACGGTTGATCACCATGGAAGATCCTGACCGTTCCCTGTATCGGAGAACCGACCAGAAGATCATCCCAACCATCATCATTGGTATCCTGGGCAAATAGCTCTGCCCCCAATCCGCCGGACCCTGTCATTTTCTTTACATCATGGGAGAGTGTCCTGAAGGTAAGAGTGATGTTATCGATCCCAAATCCTGCGAATTCTGTCGCGGTTGTCCATTGTGATATCTTGCCACCAATATCAAGATAGTATTCTCCAGGGCCGTCAATGAGTGGAAGGATATCAGTTGAGAACCTCCCCCTATGGAACTGGTTTGATCCCGGATTCCCAACCCCAACTCTGGAATAGACCTCAGGGGTAAGATCTGCGGCAGGATTTCTATCCAGGCCATTACCCAGCCAGGTCAGATCCCCGGTGGAATCAGTTAGTCTGGCCTTTATCCATTGGCGCTCGGTTGCTTCGAAACCCCATCCCTCAAACTCCCAATCGAAGGCAAGAAGTGCGGAATTGATACCCGACACGTTCCCACTGCTCAAACTGAAGGATGTGCCATAAGCT
>JAUVBH010000193.1 GCA_030591285.1 Thermoplasmatota archaeon | reverse complement strand
GGCCATTCTTCGGGAGTGGAACTACTAGAACATGTAATGGAGGAGTCTAGCCACGCAAGGGATGAAAATGAAAGATTGCGAAATAAGATAGAGGAATTGGAAAAGGAGATCGGTGTTGATGGCCCCATCAAAAAACCCAGAAAGACGAAAAAAGGAAAGATCCCGAAAAAGGACAAAAGATTGGTACTGGTCTGGGAAGATGAACAGGGGGAAGAGGAGAATCTTAGGGATCTTATAGATGAGGTTGATGACCTGAGGGATGAAGTGGATTCCGAAAAAATGGAGGAGACGGGGTCCGGATCTGGAACGATCGACTCACCTCTGAACAAGATCCTTGAAATGCTGGAGAAGGAAAGATCCGATAACCTCGATCGATTGGACCATCTTGAAGAGGTTCTGCAAGATGAGATGGGATCGATCAGAGGGGAGATCGAACAGCAGAGAAAAAGGATAGAGACCTCAAAAAGGTCGGTCAAATTGAGAGTGGTAAAGAAGAAACCCCCCATATCAGAATGGGAAGCTCCAAAATTAAAGAAAAAGAGGGTATTGAAAAGAGGAGAGGAGCTCACGGCAGTTTCTCCCAAGATCGGATCCAACACAGCCCTGGAGATCTCAAAAAGGAACCTTAAAAGAAGTCTATTAAAGGGTCCAAAGGAAACGATCGAGGAGATCATTCCATATTATATCCCGATATACAGATTCCTGATATCCTACAAGGGAGGATTGATGAAAAACATCAAGGAATCAGACGTTTATATTGAATCTATAACCGGAGAGGTTGTTGAGCAAGGAAGGAACGGACTCAGAAGGTCCAGGGGATTCAAGGAGCTATTGAAGGTCACGGATCTAGAGATGTCCGTATTGAAAATAATGACAAGGTCACAAAGGGATCCATCGTGGATCTCAAAATATTCCAAGGTCGACCTGTCAAGAACGAAGAGAATACTAACATCACTGGAGAAAAAGGGATTGATCTTCAAGATCAGGAAAGAAGCGAACATGGACCTATTCGCTATAATGGAAGATCTCAGATTGCCGAGGCAGCCTTGGACAAAAGATCATGGATTCGAACCTGGATACGTGGTTGGGATCGAAGAGAAGGTTTTGGATCCCATCGTGTCTGTCAATGATGCAAGAAAATTGTTGATCAAACTTTCACAGGATATGGAGATCTTAGAGCAGGACATGGTCCGATATCCCATATATCTTGTAAAGATCCGTGGGGAGGGAAGAATTCGATATATTGCCATCGACGGAGTAGGTGGAAGGTTCGATAGAGAACTGTCCACAATTGCTAAGAACTTGATTCCCTCAGACGGATGATAGGAAAATGTTTTATTATAAGATACAATGGGACATGCAGGCTGGTGGAAATAGTTGGCAAGGAGAAGGATAATTCACGAGGAAGAGGTTGAAGAAGAAAAGGAAAAGAAACCAGCCTTTAAGCCGACTGAATTTGATGAAAAGGAGTTCCTTCAAACTGAGATGAGATCTGCAAAGATGATCTATATCTCCCTAGGAGTTGCTGTTGTTGCAGGAATTGTTTCATTCATCCTGATGAGAATTCTCTACAGCATGGATACAGGACTCCATTTCACAGTGCCGATAATCTCACCCATTGGTTTCGCCCTCTTGGTAATTTATCTTTTCAAGAGGTTTGGCATAGAGATCAGGGAACTGGAATGGAAGAAATGGTTAGAGAACGGTTTTATGTATGTTCTGGCCTGGTTCGTGGTTTGGATGCTTTCTATGAATCCACCCATAAGTGATTTTTCAGATCCGCAGATCGAAGAACCCCTTCTGGAGCTAAAAACCATCGGGGGTGAGAACTATACATACTTCATGGGAACCCTCTATATCGATGATGTGACTCCTGACACATATAAACCATCCGGGGACATTCCTGGAGTTACCCAGGCTTATGTTTATGTTCCCATATCTGACAATCAAAAGATCGACAAATGGGAAATAGAGCTATCCCACAACGTTGATGGTGATTGGCGGGCGATAGATGATCCTGAAGATAATGGGATCTATATCGGCAAGAACTTCACTTTCGAACCTAAGGATGATCTAAAAGATCAGGTTAAATCTCTATGGATCCAGAGAGAACCTGATGTCTGGGATGGAAACCTTTGGACGATCCTCCTTGAAATGAGTGAGGTCGGAACAAGCCCCCTTGCCGTAGGTGACACTCTTGAGGTCAAGGCGATTTACAAGGTATGGGATGCAAAGAACAATTATTCTGAATTGGAGTACATTTTCAAAGTTGGATTATGATCCGATGAAAATGACCAATGATGTGATTTGTATCCATAAAACTTAATACTGGCTAAGTGAGTTATTCTCCCGAAAGAGGGGTGCTTAGGTCAATGACTCCCAAGAAAGCGAAAAGCCTGGAACTTGATGGTGATGATAGCGAGTGGGATGCCTGGGAGACCGAAGAAGAGGAGATTGACGACATTGTTGATGATGATGACGAAGATGATCAAGATGACGATGTTGAACCTGCCAGATCAAGATCCCAACGTCCTTCGAAAGCTCCTAAACGGGTGAAACCAGGTATGAATCCCAAAGTGAAGAAAGGAATGGTATGGACCGTAAGACTGTTCATAGTTCTAATTGTGGTTCTGCTGCTTTTCGCCCCCGGTTTTCCATTTCATGATCTAAGGGAAGCCACCGGGATCAATTCTCTTAAAAACCTTATGAGACCATATCTTCCCTTTCCTGAATCTGTAAATGTTACTGTAACTCTGGTATATGACGTATCAGTTTCAAATGGTGAGGCAAGTGAGATAAAGATCCATGTGGCACCTCCATTCGATATTCCTTTCGATCCGGGTCCAGGGAAACAAAAAGAATTCATGATCCAGGATGTTCTTGATATCAGATTCACTCCCGATAATCATCTCCCAATGACAGATTGGAACACCACTCAGAACACAATTTCAGGTTGGGAGGTTAATAATGTCAGAGGACTGCTTCATTACGAAGTGTCCATAGATATGACACTCCATTCCTATAAGTGGGAACTGACAGAGGAGGAATCTGGAACAGTTGATGATATTCCTCAGTCATACAAGACGCTTTACAATGTCAACGCCTGGGAATATGACAAAGATGGTGATGGGAATCCTGAACATTATAGATATGAACCTGATGACCCTGAGGTAAAGCGTATTGCCGAGCTGTTGACAAAGGATGAACCAACGGTCCTGGGCAAGGTTCAGGCGATCTATGATTGGATGCAGGAAAAGTTCAACTATACAAGTTCGGAGCAGAGGGAGAGGGACCGTATTGTATACGGTGAATATCCAAAATGGGCAACAGGTTGTCTTGCTGATTATTATGGTGATTGTGATGATCAATCTCTGTTAATGGCTTCACTTTGTAGAGCCGTTGGAATTCCAGCATGGTTGGAGATAGGTTATCTGTATGATCCGGATCCACGGCAAACAGATGACACCAAGAAATGGGGAGGACATGGTTGGTTCAATGTGCTCATACCGCTGGTCGGTGGTGATGATTTCATTATTGCAAACATTGATCCTGTTAACCACGAATTCCTGTTCCGGGACCCTTATAGGTTCACAGATTGGGTTGATGACGGGTCATATATGAATGTGGAAGGAAAACCCGATCCGGTATACAATCTGGATTACTACTACAACTATTTCAGCTCCACCAGCCCACCAAGGGTTACAGTTAATCCAATGCCTTCTGCAAGAAGCGATAGGTTCGAGAAACAGGGTAGTATAAAGGTATATTCCGACAGACCTCTCACAGATGGTAACTTGCCGGGAACCCAGCAGGAACTTGAAAGCCTTCCCGCACCGTCTCCACTACTACTTGCTCCATTGGCGATGCTACTTCTGGCAGTTCCTGTCCGTAGGCATTTCATCAAAAGAGATTAACCTGATAAGGAGCCCGTTTCCATCGATCCGGGGAATTCAATACAGGTGTAAATGGGCGTAAATTAATAAATCCCTTTTACCTAGGGCCTATCATGGAGCATCATCTTGAGATAGATGGTTGGAAGAGCAATGTCAGGTTCTCTGCTTGCCATATGCTTCTTCGGCATGACAAATGTTCTCGTTTGCATGGTCATTCTTATGCTATACACCTGAAAGTGGATGGTGTGCTGGATGAAAATCACATGCTGGCTGATTTCGGACATATGAAGAAGCTTCTCAGAAAGTATGCTGATGAACTGGATCATCGCACGATCGTTCCCACCATGAACCCGGATATCATTATAGAGGATAGAAAAAAAGGGGGATCCGTATTTGTGGACATGATGGGAAAGGGCTATCTCTTTCCAGATTGTGAT
>JAUVBH010000115.1 GCA_030591285.1 Thermoplasmatota archaeon | reverse complement strand
TCTGTATCAGCAGCTGGTGCAGCTTCCTCATCCCCTTTGATGAAATCATCCACAGATTCCTTGTCGGTCTGCATCTTCATCAGAGCGAGTTCCTCTTCGGTTGGTTCTCTCCCGTAGATCTCTTTGTATACCCTTCTCTGCTCCGAAAGCGGATCCCTTTTCTTCCTCTCCTCTTTCTTCTTGGAGATAAAGATACCAAGGAATATGATCCCGCCAACTATCAACAACAGGAGCAGAAGGAATATCATGATCACGAAACCTGTGGGGAGACCTTCCAGGAACGGTAGGACATCCGTGATGACCCCTGAGATATCATCAGCAAAGCTCTCACCTGTGCCATCATCGGGAGCATTCTTCAAGGTGACAACTATCTCGCCGGAGTGGAACGTTGTCGTACCATCTTCAGAGATCAATCTGTAGGTAAGGGTATAATCTCCTCTCTTTGCAGTCTCGGGAGCTGCAACGGTGATCCGGAATTCGATCGGTTCATCTTCTGCAAGCGCCTTGGAAGAGTTGATACGATAGGAGTGCTCCGCTGTTTCCGAGATCGTGAGATATGCCCAATTCTCGGTGACCAGTTCTCCTTGCAATGTAACTCTCACAGTGTCGGAATATGTGGCCAGGTTGGTGATCTGGCATTTGATGGGTGTTGTCAGCCTGATCCCTTTTTCACCCTTGTAAGCAATGTGTGTCTCCGGATGGGATGTTTGAAGGTTATAGTCATTGATCTTCAGATCCCCAACAGCGACCCTTGAGAAGTTGCCGTTGTTCTCTGCCATTATCTGGACCGAGTAGATACCAACATCCAGACCCAGTCCAACAAGTGAGAATTCAGTGGTGGATCCCAGATCTGTCCAATCAAGAACGTCTCCCTGGTTCTCCTCGGTCCCTATTCGGATCATATAGACTATGTCACCGCTTCCACCTGTGGTTGGGGCCCATGAGATCGTTGAGTTGGGATCCGACGTATTGAAGGTCGAGAACTGCGGTATCTTTTGTGGTGGGGGAGTTCCGGTATCGATGATCTGGAAGACATGATCGAATACATCTGTTCCTCCAAGGTTATCTGTGACACTGATCCTGAGGATGAAGTGGTTCGGCTCGAGCGCCTCATCATCAGGGATATCGAAATATGTTCTCCTTCCCAGTTCATACCATCCGGTCAACTGAAGCTCTGTGGGATATTTCAGAAGTTTAGCCTTGTAATATAATGGATCATTTTCCTCATCAAAGGCCTCATCCCACCAGATATGCGGTGTGGGGGAGGAGATGACCGCAGGATATCCCTTTCCAATGAATACAGGAGCATAGTTGTCTGGAATGTCAACAGTAACCCGGTATCCCTGTGTCTCGAACACATTACCCACGATATCGGAAGCTCTCCATCTGATGAAATTATAGACTCCCTCATCCGGGAATGTTTCATTGACCCAGATCCTGTAAGATTCATTTCCCACCGGTTCGAAATCATCGGGTTCCATCCACTCGGAGTATTCACCGCTTGTGGTCTTGAATGAATACCGGAACGTGGTCGTATCTATCCCAGTATAGTTGACGAGAGTACTTCCAGGGTTGGTGTCCCTCCAAACTATAGAACAGTTGACCTGCCCGTATATGTTGACGTACTCTCCCCTGGGGAGTGAATTGACCGCATACGGGGCATCAGGATCCAACCAGATGTTTATGGGTTCCGATTCTGTGTAACCGTTACCTACCCTGTCCCTGGCCACGAACTTGACATAGTTCTCGGTACCCGAGAACAGACTGATATTCGCCCACGCTTCGTAGGTATTGTTATCGATTCTTGTGAAACCATTCACTCTCACCATGGTCTCAAAATAGTCCAGACCATGGAGGGATTTCAGGAACTTGATGGAGCGATTGTCCACACCTGCTCCTCCTTCGTCCCTGACGATCACTCTGCATATGATACTGCCAGTGGCATACCATATTGCTTCCTCGGGGGTTGTGATCTCGAGTGTTGGCGGGGTTGTATCTATCATCGGTCCATGGAGTATGTCAGATGAGATGATCGTGGGGTCGACCTCATCCCTGATCTGGATCCCCCAGTAGTACTGTCCTTCCTCTGAGACATTCAGTTCAGAATAGTATTCCACACCGTCCATGTAATAGAAATCCTTGGGACCTTTGACCCTTTCCATTACGGTCCAATCATTGTGGAACGGGTCAGTTCCACTTTCATCCCTGAATATCCTCACCCTCGGGAACCCTTCAGCAGGTTCGTCATTATCCTCATCCTTGTAGGTCATGGTGAAGTTATAGGATGTATCCACATTGCCAATTATATGGTTGAAATCTGACTCTCCCAGGAAGGTGGGATATAGAAGATGAGGAAGGTGATTTATTGAACTCAGGGAGATCGAGTGTCTGGTGAAGAACAGATTGAAGTCCGATGAACCGATCACTCCCTCCTTGTTCCAGTTGCTGCTGTATGCACAAAGTGCCCTTCCATTTTGATCGTATGTGACAACCGCATCCTTCTGGTCCGACCGGTCTTTCTTGAACCTGTCATTATGGTCGATCCTCAGGATGGGATCCCAGGTCCTTCCCCCATCTGATGAATTGATGTAGAATGTGTCGTATTCAAATCTGCTTTCAAAGGGAACCTGTCTTTCCCATACTACAGCGACATCCCCATCTCCACTGGCGGTTACGAAGGGATTGTAATCGTTCTGGCCGTCAGGAACCTCGAAGATCCTTCTATCCTGGGAGAAAGTGACACCATTATCTTCACTGCTTGTGAAGAAGACCTCGTCCACTTCGGTCCTATCATCCATCCATGTGATGTAGAGGTTTCCAGAGTCATCCACTACGGGGACCGGTGTCTCTCTGTGCGATCCTACCTGTGTGTCAGTGCTGAGAGGAAACTCATCCTGGAAGTTGTCTCCTCCATCATTACTGATGGCAATGAATGGTTTGGATCCCATTGTCTTGTTCCGGCTGTCGTGCCAAACCACATAGACGTTGTCTCCGTAAATGGAACATCTGGGGTCATAGTGGTTTCTGTAGTCCTTTCCATCGCTATTGATCATCTGGGGTGCGGTCCATGTGCCTCCATCATCTTCTGAATAGGAGGTCCATATGTTCTTCCAGGCACCAGCTTCAAGCTTGTCCTCCCAGACACAGAACAGTTTGCCTTCGCTGTTGAGTGCGATATCAGGGTTGTAAGCATGCCAGGTGTTGTGGTCCTTCAATGGAGTGATCGCCTTGGATGCTCCAAATGATGAACCATTGGTAGATTTTGCGAACCGGATATCGATCGGTCTGGTGAAAATATCATCGATCCAATTCCTCCAATCCTCCCAGACCACGTAAACGGTATTGTCATCACCGATCACCATTTGAGGGTGGGTCTGGTGCGTGTCATCGTTGGATGAATTCCCATCAGTGAGAACATCATCGACCCTTACCGCATCTGACCAGGTTTTTCCTTCATCATCAGAATATACCAGGAACACATCCCAGGAGAATGAAGCTGAGGATTCATACAGAATGATGATCCTTCCACTTGGTGCAACCTGGATGTCAACAGGTTTCTGGATCTGTGTTCGGTCAAATCCTTCTAGGACCTCTATCGCCTTCTGGAATATCGGTCGGCCAGCGTCTACCTCGTTCTCACCGATGGTGAGCAGGGGTACAGCCAGGAGCAAAGCAGCTATGAGAACAATTAACCTCTGTCCTTTCAGGTCCATCCCTCCAGTGAACAGTGAGATATCTGAATAGTGGGCCCCGGTATTTAACAATAGTTGGGGACTCTCTACTTCTTGAACTGTCTTGCAGTGTCGTGAAGGATATCCATTCCTTTCTCTATGTTCTCCTTGTTGTTGACGAAAGAGAACCTCAAGTGGTACTCACCCATTTCACCGAATGTCGTTCCAGGAGAACAGATCAGTCCCTTCTTGGCCAGGTCCATGGCAAGGTCTATTGACTTCACCTTGTTCTTTCCGTCATGAAGGTCATATGAAGGGAAAGAGTAGAATGTTCCAGGCGGAGATATCGCATGGAAACCTGGTATGTCATTCAATCTCTTGGTAATGATATCCCTTCTACTCTGGAATTCAGATACCATCTTTGAAACGTAATCTCCGCTCTTTCTGAGTGCTGCCAGGGCCCCGTACTGGATCGGAGTTGGAGGGCATGCAACCATATGATAATGAGCGAGAGCGATCTTTTCGGTCATCTCCTTCGATGCAGCGACATACCCCATCCTCCAACCGGTCATTGAGAATATCTTGGAAAAGGAGTTCACCATCACGGCTTTTTCATAAACACCCAGGAACGAATAATGGGTATTCCCCTCATAGACCATGGTGTCGTATACCTCATCAGAGATGATAACGAGGTCCCGGTCCCTTGCCACATCGACAAGGTCATCACGATCCTGCCTTGTGATCATCCCTCCGGTAGGAGTGGAGGGAGAATTCACAACAAGGACCTTTGAGTTCTCATCTATCAGGTCCTCTATGGCATCCGGATCTGGTCTGAACTTGTTCTCTATGGAAAGAGTGTAATCGATATATCCGCCCCCGGTCAATTTGGAGTGGGGTCGGTACAACACGAAACCCGGATCGGGAACCAGCGCATTCTGTTTCTGGTCCATGAAGGTTAGAAAGCTGGAGAAAAGCGCTTCGGATCCTGAACTTGTGACTATCACATTGTCCGGTACGATCTTCTTCCAGTATATCCTCAACCTGTTCGCGATCTCTTCTCTAAGTGCAGGAATACCGTTGGTCGGGCCATATTTGTTGAATCCCAATCTCATGGCCTCTTCAACAGCATCAACGGCTTCCTTAGGGGGCTGGAAATCTGGTTCACCCAGGCCAAGGTTAATACTGTCAGATGTGACAAGTTCGAACATCTTTCGAAGACCTGATAGTTTTATTCCATCCATTCTTGATGAGAACATGGGATCCATCGTACATCCATGGAATTTTTCTATTATAATATATCGGATGTAAATATTGTCAAAGCATATCCAGCAGGACATTCCATCGAAATCTGAAAAGTGTTATATATAAATCAGTAGACTGTATAGATGGGTTTGACGTTAACTGGCTACTTGTGCAAAAGATGAAAAAAAGTTGGTCTTGAGGTATAGCTTTGAAGAAAGGTTCAGCTACGGGGAAAGATGACAATAGCCTTCAATACAGGTCACGCTTCGAGAGTCTGGGACTTGCTCTCCCAAAGACCAATCTCACCACAAAAGACCTAATGAACTCCCTGAAGCACAGGGTCAAACTTGATCTTGAAACCCTTACCGGCATCTCCGAGAGAAGGAGATGTGAACCAGGTGAGGATTCATTTACACTTGCGATCGGGGCAGCCAAGGACTGTCTTGCCCATTCGGAACATTCTGCCTCTGAAATTGAGATGATCATAAACTGCTCCATCTCCAAAAGCAGTGACAATACAATGATCATCGAACCCCTGGTCTCAATGTTCATCAAGGAAGCTATCGGTGCTGAAAATGCACGAACACTGGATATCAACAACGCATGTGCGGGCATGTTCACAGGGGTTTACATCCTGAACAATTTCATAGAGAGGGGCATTATCAAAAGAGGGATGGTCGTAAGCGGTGAGCATATCACCCCTATAAGCGACAGTGCGGTGAGATTCGTCAGAACGATAGCCAGCAAACAGATGGCTTCCCTTACAGTCGGAGATGCTGGTGCGGCTGTGATAGTAGAACGCGTTGAGGATGATTCCGATGGGATCATTTTCTCCGGTTTCACCACATTTTCAAAATACAGCAACTATTGCATTGGAAAACCCTGTAAGAGGGCACCTGGAGCATATATGGTGACCCAGGCCAGGAAGATCCACAGGGCCGCCAAAGAAATTTCTCCTCCTATTCTTGCCAACGCTCTGGAAGAAGCAAACAT
>JAUVBH010000148.1 GCA_030591285.1 Thermoplasmatota archaeon | reverse complement strand
TTTTTTATCTCTCGATCCTTGCCCAATGCCATATGGATCTCATCCATATCAGGTCCTGTCCCCAGAATATCTTTCAGTTCGAAGGAAGCCCTCTTGAACTCCGGAAGCTCTCGATACAGGTCCATTAGCAATTTCTCTTCCAGTATCTTGGACCTCTCCGGGCATGCATACAGTTCTGCAAGTATCCTTGGATAGATGTCGCCTCTTCCAAGATGTCCATCACCCTCTTCGATGACCGAGATCATATCGAGATGGGATCCACCGATGGTCTGTTTCACCGGGAAGAGATCCCCGTACTCGGACATCTTCTCCGAAAGTGAGCTCATGAACTGTTTGGTATTTTCATTGGTTGGGATCGAACCCAGCATCGATTGGAGCTGTCCCACTCTTTGAAGGACCATGATCTGAGATTCCATTGGCCATCTGTGAACCTTCAGGTTTGAAATGGCATGTTCCATGTATTTAACAGATGTTTTCAGAAGGGAGGGGAGAAGAGGATTCTCCGGTCCCCCTTTGAATAGATGACCGGCAACACCCCACATAATGTCATGAGGTGGATTGATCGGTTCCTGTTGGTCCAGGAAACATCTCGACCACCTCAGGAGGGATCTGATCGAGATATCCAGCGTGGAATTCCAGATATTATCTATCTCTCTTCTCTTGATAGTGATATTTTCTCTTGTTGGAATGAATAGCGTGCCGCCAAGATCATCAATCCCCAGCATATAGGCTTCACTGGGGGAGAGACCTTTCCATAGCTCGAAAGCGCCGCCTATTCGATCATCCATACAATCTTCCACCGGATAGATGTTCTTTGAAGTTATCAGAGTTCCGGTAGGGGAGGAAGATCAGGCATTTTGGGCATTTCAGGTGGAGATGGAGGAGCTGACGGTTTTGCTGCCTCCGGTGCTTCGACTGGTTCAGGATCGGGAGCATCGTTGAAGAGATCGTCTACCTGGCTCTCGGTCTCTGGTTCCACTTCTTCCGCAGGTGGTTTCCAAACATTCTCCTCCTCTGACCCCATTGCTGAGGATTCCTCGATCTGATTGTGAGCTTCTTCCATGAAGCCATCCAGGTAGTCATCCTCTACAGGAGTTTCTTCCGTAGGAGCCGGTGGAAGCTGTTCCTGTTGAGGTGGTGATATCTGCTGGACCATGGCCTGTTGCTGTGCAGGCAGGCCTGGTGGGACCTGACCTGGAAGTTCCTGACCATACATCTGCTGCTGGACCACAGGTTGTGGTTTTGACATCACCATGAACATGAAGAAAACCACAGCACCAATGAGTAAAAGGGCCACCACAGCTATCAAAATGATCCACATGATCGAAAACTCATCATTGTTTGATGCAACTTCAAGCGGATGGCTGTTGGGGTCAAGCGGATTGGTGTCTGCCTCATACTCCTTGAGGTTGTTGAACTTGTCCTCATCTGGATCCAGGATCGCATCATTGGGATCGAACTTGTTAAGCCCATTTTCCACTTCCCAGATATCGGGTATCCCATCCCCATCGGTATCGAGGTCCGGATCGACCTCTTCTGGAGGTTTCTCGACGATTATGATGGTCATCTCTTCGGATGATTCGCCGCCATTTGGGTCCTTGACCGTTAGTTTCACGTAGTACTCGTTATCGGAGGACCAATTGTGTATTACCTCTTGACCTTCGACGATCGTTCCATCTCCGAAATCCCAGATATATGTCAATTCATCCCCATCAGGATCCTCGACTTCGTCGCTCCAGAACCTGATATCATTTTCAGGATATCTGATGACGGACTCATCATATCGGATCCTGGGTTTCTCAGGATCATCGTTGGTATTGACAACCTCATAGTTGACAAGAACGGTCTCAGCTGATCCATCCTCGTCCCTGACCGTGATCCTAACAGAATGGATCCCGACCAATTCCTGAGTTGGTATGATAGTGAAGTTACGAGCGTAGTCATCACCTAACACAGGTGATTGCTGCCATGAGGGATCATTTGTTGTGAATGACACATCATCCCGGGAATCTATATCCTCGGTCTCTACTGTTATAACGAATGGTGAGTCTTCGAACGCGTTCAATCCATTGTTCGAATCAAGTGTAACAATGCCATCATCAGGTGTTTCTCCATTGACCGTCAGGATCACCGGTTTATCGTTGACATTTTCCACATACAGGACAACATTGATCTCTTGGCTGGATTTTCCCTGTGTATCGCTGACGAAAAGTGAGGTCTCCGCGATCCCAAGTGTTGCATCATCATTGGTAGGGATGTATGTCAGATATGCCTTCATTGGATTTGTTGGGTGTGGATGAGCTGTCCATCCAATGGAACCAACGTTCCAGGTTAGCTTGTCGGGCTGACCGATGGCAATATCCGGATCATGGGCCTCCACCGTGAAATTGATCTCAATATCTTCATCAACGTTACGGAAGGTTGGTTCATCCTCTGTATCCAGATTATCATATCCAACTCCTCTGTCCCTCCATTCGATGGAGACCAGCGAAGGGGCATCGTTCCTGTTGGTCACATGGAATACCAGAATGCAGTAATCATCATCTGATGGTGAGTGGCCATCATCGACAGTTACCTTGATCCATGTTGTTCCAACATCCTCGTTGGTGGGTATGAAACTATACTGTCCGTTTTGACTTATCGAGAAAGCCGGTGTTGAAGCATTATGAGTGTATTCCAGTTTATTCTGGTCTTCGATATCGTTGTCACGACCCCAGATCTTCTTGGACCGAACAGGAGTACCCTGCGGGATAGTGATATCGATCGGGTCATGTGTGTTCTCGGTATCTCCCGCCGGAAGATCGACCTTTTCGATGTAGGCGTTATCGTTCACCGATGCGATGAGGACAGAGAACTCATTCGATAGAACGAAAAGGTCATCCCCTGAATTATAATTCCAGTCTGGGCCCCAATCATAGCATCGGATACGGAACTTGGACATTATTCCATTGCTATGCCAGTTATCTTCGGTGACACGGATCGAAAGCATGTGTGTATCTTCATCGATATCTAACTGGATCTCAGGGTCTGTATCAACGCGGACCACTTCGAAACGCAGTCTATCATTATGCTCTGTTTCTGGATCCGAGAAATGATCATCCAGATCTGTTAGGTTGACCCATGGTCCCTCGTCCTCGCTGAAGACGTGGTTTTGGAGGGGAAGATTATGCGATGGTGGGCCATTTGGAGGTTTCAGGATGGTTGCGATATTGGACACATTATACTGCATTTGACCATCGGTGGTTGCTCCGCCATACAACTGACCGCTTGAACCGGAGAAGTAGGCCCACAATTGTTCGACATTTATCCCAAGCCATGCAGCATCCAGTTGATCCTCCACACCCAGGGTCATCTGCTTTGATTGTCCCGCTCCCAGGGAACCCCAGAGAACCGAAACTGAGATTATGTTGTACAAGTAGACCTGATTGTCCGAATAATTATGGAATGCGAAAAAGAGGCTTCCCATTGAAGAGCTGGGCCATAATTGTTCGTATGCGCCTGGATCGTCATACCCCAATTGGGCATCCCTTCGCTCGGTAGCTACATCGAACCTGAAGGAGAGCCTTGTGAGATCACCCCTTGATGAGTCGTAGTTTGGCTGCCCAGTGATCTTGGATGTGAAATCATACCAATCAAAGGTATCATGAGCCTGATGAACGGACTGCATGGTGAATTGTCTGTGTGTGGAATTGACATCTATTCCGGTGAAAATGTTTCCATCCCACTCGGTCTGTGTTACCGGTGATATATCAACATTAAGTGTGTAGTTCACCAGAGTGTCATTGTAACAGGAGATTATCACGTAATAGTAAAGCCAGATCGTTTGTGTATTGACTCCCACATCAGGAGTTACATCGATGTAGGATCTGTTTCCCGCTGATCCCCCCACCAATGCTGTGTCGACAGTTGTGTAGGTCTGCCACCAGGTTGGAGCAAGAAGAGCAAAGCACTGAGCCCGAATATATGCAGTTTTATTGACCGCATCCTGTGAGAAGATGGTCAGGTTCAGATTGTCTGCAGATGAAGTTAAGGCCGTTGTGGTAAGATTGAACACATAAATATCCACATCGGAGAATTGTTCGTCCTTGGATGAATCGAGCCAAGTTGTAACATTGTTGGTCACTTCATCTTCGTCATAGAGCTCTGTGGCATTATCGACCGCGTCGTTCTCATCCTTGGTAGCAAATGGAGACGTCGCCATTGGCTTATATCCTGAATTCATCTGATTGATCGGGTTGGCAGATGATAAGAATTCATCATAGGGGATCGTGGTCATTTCTGCAAATCCACCTTCAACCAGCTCATCCATGGTGAAATCCAAATCATCACCCAGGGGTACGGTTTCAACAACCTCCGGGGTAGGTTCGATCTCAGTTTCCACAATAATTTCATTATCTGTTCCAGCATCAACCATGGGAATGGCAGAGAACAAGAACATGATCGTAATCAGAAGTCCAAAGAGAGCGTTTCTCTTCATATTTCTTCCTCCATTTAAATGCTCCAAAGTCGCGTGCACAGTTCTAGAAGAACTGGCGGGTGAACCCAATGAACTGTCGAATTATAAAGGGTTTATGGTTAGTTGAGCCACGTCCAGTGTCACTGGATAGGGCTCGATTCTTCCCTTGCCCAGACCTCGTCCGGGATCTCTTTATAGACGTTATAGTCATCAGACGATGAGCACTGGCCTCTATCGTCGCACGCCATATTGGCGATTGTGTTCTTCTTGAGCAGCCAGTAGTGGATCCTCCACTCCCTACCATCATAAAGGGTGGTCTCTTCTCTTTCTGTTACGAGAAGACCAAAATCCTCGAGCATGTAAAAAAGGTCCCTATCCTCTGGTTCCAGAATATTATCTACTATCCTGTCTCCGAAACCAAAGAAGTTGAGAACGTGATATGCCATATTCTGTGCATCCTCACGGGTCATATTGTGCTCTTTATAGCTGTTGACAATGGCCTCTGTCAGGCGGTTCAGGCTTACAACGAGCTGCATACTATGGGACAATTTTCCACCTCGGTTAACGATAGGGGTTTATCGAGATTCC
>JAUVBH010000270.1 GCA_030591285.1 Thermoplasmatota archaeon | reverse complement strand
CCCTCTCATCTTCTGAGGGTCTGCGCTCCGGTATGGGGGCAGCTTTCTTGACACCGCTGACGATATCCTCGTCAACATAAAGTGCGCAGTAGCATGCTCCAAATTCAGCGAGATCGGGGTCTCTGTAGTCACAGGGACATATTATGTCCCTATCTTTGTCCATATCATTGTCGGAGAGCCTGCAAGGACATGCTTGGTAGCCATATCTCTTTTGATTGTAAACCAGTCCATCTGCAAGTTCCTTTGTAAACTCCTCATCTGGATTCAGGTTGTATCCACCGGACCTAGCATCCTTATCGAGTTTCAGGAAGAGTTTGTCTATCTCCTCTTGTGAAACCTCGATCTGGTCACTCATACCCCAGGGCCTCCTTGATCTCATCTTCCTGGAAGCCGACTATGCATTTGTCTTGATCGATCACTAGGGTGGGGAATGAGCATCTTGGATTCCATTTTGTGACCTCTTTCTCTACCTCGTCCCTCGTGTTCCTGTCCAGCTGGTCAACAAAGATAAAGCTGTAATTCACTCCAAGGTCACCAAGAAGTTTCTTGGTCCTTTTGCACCAGACGCAGGTACTGATCGCATAGAGCTTGATCACTCCTTTGTTATCGCCATCAACATTCGTAAGCTCGTACATCGGTGTTCCTCCAGGGCCTTAGGTCCCTTGCCTGAGAGAACGAACTTTGATATAAATCCATTTTCCCAAAAGTGAAAAAGAATATGCCAATCCCATAAGAATAACTATGGTGGCTCCGGGGGGGGTATCTAATTCTATGGAAAGAAGATTCCCTGATGTGGCCAGGATAACCCCTATCACGGAAGCCAAGGCCATCATCATCGACAGTCTTTTGGTGAAGAGGTTGGAGACCGCCGCTGGGATGGTCAACATTGCCAGGATAAGAACAACCCCCACGATCTTGATGAGTATCGTTACTGTCAACGCGGTCAATATAAGAATACCCGTGTTCAGGAGACCTACCTTTATCCCCGAGATCTTTGCAAATTCCTCATCGAACGAAAGCATCTCTGTATCCTTGAAGAAGAGAAGTATGAAAATGTATATTATAATGAGGATCGAACCCATTATGATGAGGTCAAAGGAAGATGTCAGGAGTATATTCCCGAAAAGGATGGATTCAAAGGATAGGACCTGGATCTTGTTCTTATCCACAAGGTTGATCAGTAGTACTCCCAAAGCCATCCCAATGACCCAGAGAGCGCCTATGGTGGAGTCCTGTCGGTATCTTTCCTTGATCTTCTCAGATCCGAGGAACATAGCAGCTCCTATTGCAAATATCAATGCTCCGATCATTGGGTCGAACCATGCCCAACCAAGATGCTGCATGTAATATGCGAAACCTATCCCCCCGAATGATGTATGCGCGATACCACCTGCGACGAATACATTCCTTCGAACTACGACCAATGTTCCGATCACTCCACAAGCTAGAGAGGCCAGGATACCTGCCATCAACATCCTCTGGACAAAAGGAACGCCAAGATAATCTATAAAGTCAAACATCTACCCGTTCCTCCTAGGTTCCATGTTCGTGGGGTGGAAGCACTCTGTGGGGGACCCCATGAGCAATAAGGTCCACTGGACATTGATAGGCATTTTCAAGCATTTCAGCAGATATTGTAGTGTCATTATTTGTGAACAGGTGACGATTGAGACAGGCAACGGTGCTTACATGTGATGATATGATACCAATATCATGTGTCACAAGGACCATCGTGATCTCCTGGTTCAGCTCGGAAAGGAGTTTGTAAATGGATTCCTCAACATGAGTATCCACTGAAGCTGTTGGTTCATCAAGGAGAAGTAATCTAGGTTCAGTAACCAATGCTCTTGCTAAGAACACCCTCTGCTTCTGACCACCGGATAGGGCGTTGATATTCCGATCTGAGTAATCGGTCATCTCGACCTTGGAAAGTGAATCCTTCACAGCTTCCATGTCTTTCTTCGAATACCAAGGCTTCAATCCTTTCTTCCCTCTTCTCCCCATCATGACCACGTTCTTTACCGTGATCGGGAAATCCTTATCAAATGTGGAATACTGAGGCACATAACCAATGTATTTTCTCCCCTTGGAAGGTTCCTCGCCGTATATTTTGATATTTCCTCTTGTAGGATCGATCAAACCGAGGATGGTCTTCAATAGTGTCGATTTTCCGCCACCGTTAGGTCCTATCAGTCCGAAAAATTCCCCATGGTGGATCTCAAGGTCCACATCCTTGATTATGTCCTCTCCGTTATATCCTGCTGACAGGCCTTCTATACTGATCGCTAACTCGGATCGTTTAATTTTATCACTTCCTTATACAACGATCATGTTATCATTCCTTGAATCCTTCTGCCATATTCTCGGCCACCTGAACAAGGTTCTCCATGTAATTTACAGCAAGTGGATCTACGGATACAACTTCGCCCCCTATTGCATTGGCGATCTGTTGTGCACTTGAGGTGTCGAACTGTGGTTCAACGAAAACGACAGAGATGTTAATCTCATTAGCTTGCTCTATCAAAGATGCAATTCCCCGCGGTCCAGGGTCTTTGCCATCCTCCTCAACCGGTATCTGGATCAGGTTGAAAGCATCCGCAAAATAACCCCAGGCTGGATGATATGTGAGGAATTCCCGTTCTTTGTAAGGTAAAAGGATCTCATTGACGTCAGATATCATACTTTCAAGTTCGGATATATAAACATTATAATTGGCATTTAGTTCGTCGGCCATATCCGGACTTTCAAGAACAAGTGAATCTAGGATCGTGGCAGCCATCTTCTTCATGTTCCAGGGATCGAGCCAAACATGGGAGTCTGTCCCCACATGATCATGGCTTTCATCGTCCTCATTCTCTTCACTTTCTTCCTCATGAACAATTCCATGGTCCTCGAAGGAAACGATATCTATCCCTTCAGAGAGATCAACGATCTTCATCTTCTGATTCGTCTCCTCTATGATATTCATGTTGAGTTCTTCGAACTCTATCCCTGAACCCATTATAAAATAGATGTCAGCTTTCGTAACCTTCAGCAGTTGGCTCGGAGTTGGAGAATAACTATGTGGGTCATTATTCTCGGGGACCATGAGGATGACCT
>JAUVBH010000068.1 GCA_030591285.1 Thermoplasmatota archaeon | reverse complement strand
TATCAAAGTCTTGTCATTTCCTGTGATTATCATGCTTCCTCCGATTACCCTCTCTTCCAGTTTAACCAGGAATAAATGCAGGTTTCCAGGCAAAAGCTTGTCTATCCTCTTGAGCTCTTCAAGTGTGTGTGTAGGGGACAGGTTGAACTTCATTTTATTTGCAGACAGTATGGGGTAATACGTATCAAAATCGTTATTGATCTCGACTTTTAATCCAGATTTTTTTGCTTTTTTAACAGCGTTTCGAGCTTTTTTATGAAAGTGTGGAAGATCATATATTCGTCTCAGATCCACAACACTCGAATATAGATGAACATCATAATCAAAGCCCCTATGCAACAATGCATATTCTATATTCTGGGTCACAATTTTATAATAAACAGAGAGGGGGGGAGTGATGTAGATCTCTTTGAAGCTGTTTGTTTTTGCATGTTCCATGAACCGATCGACGATCTCGATCGCTGTATCGTATGATATGTCCTTGGTGACAAATCCACCGAAACTGGCACCCATCGGAGATTTGAATACACCATCCCGCAGCTGACCTGGTAGAACTGCAAAGATATTGCTGTCCTTTTCAAAGATCAGATGGTGGAAATCGAATTTTCCTTTTTCATGGTAGTCAAGGAATTTCTGAAGATGGAATATTGTACCATTGTTGGAAGATCCCACGAACCGGTCCCACCTGTCGTGGTCCTCTTCCTGATACAACCTGACCTCGATACCATCTGACATGGGATGACCTAAAGGAATTATGGTTTATAACAGTGATTAAGAAGACTGGGGCCCCTTTTCAGAAGCCCCATCCATGCTTACTTGTTCACCCAGTGGATGGGTGCATCGCCTTTCAGGGCCATGATGACCTGTTCGGAGACCATGGTGCCGGCTTTGAGCTGGGCATCCGTTGTATTTGCACCAATATGAGGAGTGAATACAATGTTGTCAAGCTCTGCTAGCTTTGTCTCTCCGGGAGGTTCCGTTTCGAAAACATCCACACCAGCACCACCGATCTTACCTTCTTTCAGAGCGTTGTAGAGTGCTTCCTCGTCAACCACTCCACCGCGGGCGCAGTTGATCAGATAAGCTGAATCCTTCATCATCTCGAACTGCTTGGTCGATATCATGTGCTTGGTCTCTTCGGTCAGGGCGAGATGCATTGATATGAAATCCGATCTCCCATAGATCGTATCGATATCGACGAGTTCTATCCCGGCAGCATCTGCAACTTCCTTTGGCAGATATGGATCGAAACCAATTGTTGTCATACCAAAGGCCTGACATCTTGCAGCAAGGGCTTGTCCAATCCTACCACATCCAAGGATCCCAATGGTCTTCCCATCGAGCTCCATTCCCTTAAGCTGCTTTTTCAACCACTTGCCGGTTTTGATTCCCTCCGTACCCCTTACCACACCTCTGGCCAGGGCCAGCATGTGTGCAAAAGCAAGTTCGGCTACGGACAAAGTGCTGCCCATGGGGGCATTAACGACCTTGATACCTTTCTCCTTCGCGTACTTGATATCAATGTTGTCAACACCGATCCCGGCTCTTCCAATGACCTTGAGATCTCCTGCTTTGTCGATGGCATCGGTCCTTACCTTGGTTCTGGACCTGACCATCAATGCATCAAAATCACCAATGATCTCGAGAAGTTTCTCTGGGCTGGCTTCATCGAGTGTGACCTCATGTCCAGCCTCTTCGAGCATTTTTACGGCTTCGGGAGCAATCCCGTCGGTTACTAGTATCTTCATAGAATCTACCCCTTTGACCTTGTATCGTGCGGTCAAATATTAAGCTATCCCTTTTTTCTCTTGAAGGTAAGGATCCTGATGGTTTCTACAGCCGACCCATTAACATATGCACCAACACCAAAACCTGCGATCATTCCAGTCAACAGACGTAATAGATTGAAGGATTCATATGAGGTCAATGCCTGTAAACCTCCATCGATCGCCATTGGCACCAGCAATCCCAGCAAGATGAGAAGCTTGATCCCGCGCTTGTAAGATGCTCCAAAAATGCAACCGATGAATATCCCAAGGAAAAGCCCGATATCTCTGGCACACACAGGCATCTGGTTTCCATTTATTTCCCATGACCTGTGGTCCTTCTGATGACAATATCGATCCCCGAAGCGATAGATCGCTTTGGCGAATGGGTTGTTGATATCCGAGATCATTTCATCATGATCTATCTTACCCACTGAGCCTTGATCACCCAGGTCAATTGTGTTCTTCTCAACCAGTAAAGGTGTCGCGATCAAGGACGTGATGAATAAAAACGAGATTAGAACCAGTGGGATCCCGATGGGATCTGGTTTTCCCAGGTTCTTCTTGTGCCAAGTAACAAATTTTTCAACGATCGTTGACCGTGATGCTTCATCTCCCTTATCAGTATCATCACTATTCATAGCTCAAACCTCAGGAGGGCACCCACGCCGCCCATCTTATCGAGCATCTGGCCCATATCGTGAGAGGTTGATATCACCATATTCCGAGATCCCATCTCAGAAGCTGTTGCCATGAGTTCTTTCCCGGAACCCTCTCTGAATATCCTCTCAGAGATCAAAAGGACCTCTACTGCCCCGAGGGATAGAACCCTCTTAACCTCATCCACCCCATAAGTTGCTCCCTTTCCTTTCCCTATTCGGGACATAAGTTCCTCAAGAAATTCACTCTCCTGGACAAAGCGGAGACCTTCTATCACTTTGTTCGCAGAACCACCCTTTGATAGGGCTTCCCTAAGACCATTGACCCCGCCCGACGAAGATTGAAGAATATGCAATTTGTTGCTGTCTAAGCCCATCTCCTGTCTCAAAAGCTTGGCAAGGGATTCTTTGAAAAAACCGGGACCGCTGATCATAACGATCGTATCCTCTCCCATGTTCTGCTTCACAAGCTCGCATATCTCTTCGTAGTAAGGGCCCCACCCCCCGGCATTTCCTGTCCACTTTCCATTTCCCTTGGCCCTGATCCTTCCTATGCTTTCCAATCCATAATCTCTCATTCGAAATAGTTCCGCCGTTTCATCATCCAGAGAGATCGCAACTGCAGGCGAGTTCGAAGCACCTTTTTCCGCTTCCTCCAGCAGTTTAACTATTTCTGGTGATGGCTCTGTCAGGTCAAGATCAATAACGGTTCCTCTGTCAACGTTGAATGTATGATGTCCAGAGATGTCCTGGGGTCCATCCTGGACCATGCCACTAACTCTTAGAACATCCGAGAAGGGGTGGAACTCACAGTTCTCCACCACGATCTTCAGATAAACTCTGACCCTCGGTTGACTGTCGGCCCTGACAAGGTCTTCTTTTGCCTCGAGCTTCCTGAAAGTATGGCTGCCAACAAGATATCCAGGGGCAATGGCCTGATGCAGATACCAAAGGTCATCGATGGAATCCACGCGGATGCGGTAGCTACCTTTTTCATCATCCCGGTTCAGGAACCTCATCTGAATATGATTGTCCCTTTGAATATTAAACTATGCGAGGGTTTATATTGATCGTAGTGATGAAAGAGCATGGAGCGCTCCTATATCCCTTCCAATGAGGGTGTGACACTTGGGGATCACACCGCAGATATCTGGTTAGGGGTGGAGGCTTCGAGCCTGAGTGAGTGCATTCATCGAGCACTCCATGGTCTTTATTCTGTCATGTCCCAGGAGTTCATATTGCACTCGGAAACAGGATCTTCAGAGATGTTTAAAACTGAAGACCGTGAGATGCTGCTTGTGGACGTACTTTCAGAGGCCCTTTTCCTTTTTGATTCGGAATCCTCACTGATCCTCCATCCTGAAATATCGATGGGTGAGGGGGATGAAAGCGATAAGACGCTCCTGAAGTTCGTCAAAGCTGCTTGTTCCATACCCCCTGAAAAGGGGGGGATGGAGGTGAAGGCTGTAACCTTCCATGGAGCAGAATTGAAACAGGTTGAGAACGGTTGGAAAGGCCGGGTCCTTTTGGATCTGTGATCTTCCCGGGGACCTCCCAGATATTAATATAATATATGGGAAAAGCCAATTGGGGGCATACAGGGGAATGGGAACTAAAGATGGTTTTTGACAGGTCCTTATGCCATGTTCCGGAAGGGACGATCATCGAAGAGAAGAACATTCGGTGTATGGGTGACGTGATATTCTCTGATAAATCACACATTAAGAGAGGCATCATGTCCGAGGGCAGGGTATTCATGGGAGAGTTCGTGGAACTTGAAGGAGACATCATTGCCATCGGAGACATTAGGGTAGATAAGGGCGGCAAGATACAGGGAAACATCACAGGCGATGCAGATATTTTCATTGGTGAAAGATCGATCATTGCCGGAGAGATCATAGTGGGAAAGAACCTGGACATCGGAGAAGGGGTGGAACTGGACCCTAAAGCAATAGATTCCCGAGGCAGGATCAACATAAGAAATCCCATATCGGTTATCGATTACATTCTACTCTATCTCATGGAACTTTTGAGAAGGAACGATTCAACAGAAGTGGAGAACTTTTTCAAAGAGATCGAGGAGGGGGATGAGGAGAAGATCCTCATTTCACAGAACTTCACCTATTTCCCACGGGGATCCAAGATCGGAGATACCATAGAGATCAATGGTGACATGAAGATCGGTCACGATTGTCAGATAGTGGGGGACCTCAAGGTCAAAGGGGATCTCGATATGGAAAGCGAGGTCCAGGTCTTTGGGGATCTCGAGACCACTGGTAATCTACTGATCGGAGAGAATGTCATTATAAATGGAAATATCCTGTCTGAGGGAGACATAACGATCCATCATGCTGCAAGGATCACCGGGAACATCAGAGGACTCAACATCAATACCACTCCAGACACCATCATTGATGGAACCCTGAAAGGAGAAGATGGGATCAGGATCATGCCCGAAGGTGAGACCAGCGTCGAGGACCGCATGGAAAGATTTGAAAAGGGCGTTGATGAGATGGAAGGAATGATCTGAATTTGCCTTGTTTTTCGGGAATCGGGGTCTCAGTTTCGAATTTATGTAAGGTTAAACCTTGGATTTGTTCCGATATCTATAGAATCCATTGATGAAATCAGCAAATTTTATTACTAATCCCGTTATGGAGGGATACCATATTCATGGGCCATGGAGGTCAATCGATGAAACTGTCAAAGAACGAAAAGATCATCCTTTGGGGACTTGTGAAATACCCAATGTTGAACGACAGGCAGCTGAGCGACAGGATCGGAGTGAGGATGTCGACCCTCAATGCCATCAAGAACAAGATGAAAAGAAGTGGTCTGATCTTCGACAGGATCGTCCCCAACGTGGAGATCATGGATTATGAGATACTCTCGGTTTGCTGGACATCATTGACCAGATCCATCAAGGACAAGGGAGATGTGAAATTCCTGAAGGACCTTTTCTCAGATCACCCCAACACTTACTCTTCAATGATCTTCGGGGATACTCTCCTATCACTATCACTTTACAAGAACTACACTGATTATTGTAAGGCGGAACACATGATCGTAAAAGAGCTCCATGCAAAGGACCTTATCCCCAGTGAGAACATCCATACAACCCTCTTCCCACTGAGAATATCACAGATCAGGAAGAACTTCGATTACACCGCAGTACTTGAAAGAGCATTCAATATCGACCCGAAAAATGGTGCTGATGTCGGGGAAGGAGATGTCGACCTCAAGAAGGCCAGAGATAAGATCTATCATCTGACCAGGAAGGAAAAGACGATCTTGAAAGGGATCCTGGAAGCCCCAGATATGCCCGATAACAAGATAGCATCAATGCTTGACACCACCAGACAGGCAGTTGCCAGGCATAAGAAAGAGCTCCTTGAGCTTGGTGTCATTAAAAAGACCAGGGTCATAGACTATGGAAAGCTAGGTTTCAATATACTCTGCCTTGTAGAGGGGCATTACAACAAGATCGGCGAGATCGAAAGAGGCGGGCCCGATGTCCAGAAATTCCACCTGCCAAGCTTCTTTGCAGTGTATGGTAATTCCGAGACCGTTTCATTATCACTCTTCAGGGATTTTGAACAGTTCACCAAGAGCAAAGAGGTCTACCTGGGAGCCATGAAGAAATTCTGTGAAATGAAGGCAGATCCATACATAAACCTGTACTCACCAAAGGGAACGATCACCATCAAACATCAGGAATATTTACCACTAGTGGAAGAGTTTTTAAAATCAAATTAATAACTCACTTTCACCCATCCCTCCCTGGTGCCCAACCTTTATATCAAAGTAATCAGAGTGAGGTTCAACAGGTGAACATATGGACGAGGAGAGAACGGTGGAGGACCTTCCAGGTGTCGGACCGGCCACAGCGGAAAAATTACAGGAAGCTGGATTCGACGATCTTATGGCCATAGCTGTCTCATCCCCCTCTGCTTTGGCAGAGGCAGCCGATATCGGTGAAGCAACTGCGATCAAAATCATCGCCGCTGCGAAGAAGATGGCCGATGTTGGTGGTTTTGTAACAGGGGATGTGATCATGGAACAGAGAAGAACGGTTTCCAAATTAACTACCAGCTCCAAAGCCCTTGATGAACTTCTTGGGGGAGGGGTCGAAAGTTGCGCGATCACAGAATTCTTCGGAGAGTTTGGTTCCGGAAAGACGCAGATAACACATCAGCTCTGTGTCAATGCTTGCAGAGGAGAAGAAGATGGGGGCCTGGATGCTCACACCGTCTTCATCGATACTGAAAACACATTCAGACCCGAGAGGATAATACAGATGTCAATGGCACATGATCTTGACCCAACAGAAGTTCTTCAGAAGATCCATGTTGCAAGAGCGTTCAATTCTCATCACCAGATGCTTCTGGTGGAGAAGGCCAAGGAGATTGCCAGGAACAATCCAGTTAAACTGATGGTCGTAGATTCCCTAACTGCACATTTCAGAGCAGAATACATTGGAAGGGGTGCCCTTGCAGATAGACAGCAGAAATTGAACAAGCATCTCCACGCCATCCTGAATTTTGCAGATCTCAATAAAGCGGCTGTTGCTGTTACGAATCAGGTTGCAGCAAAACCCGATGCATTCTTTGGCGACCCAACCCGTGCCATCGGGGGTCACATTCTTGGACACACTTCCACCTTCAGGCTCTATCTCAGGAAATCAAAGGGGAACAGAAGGATAGCCCGTTTGATCGATTCTCCCAACCTACCGGAGGGAGAAGCCGTCATCACTGTAATCGAAGATGGCATACGGGACTGAGGAAAAGGATTTGAACGTTGTATCCATTATCACCTCAGTATCGGGGGTCCTTTATGGAAACACTGGACATCAAACGTGGTAATTTCGATAAAATTGAAGGTAAGAAGCTCCAGGAGCTTATGGTAGAGGTCTTTGGCAATTGTGAGAAAGATGGTGACTGGCTTTACTCTAACTATGGAGCCATGAAACCCATCAGGGTGAAGGTCTTATCAAAGTCCGAAATGTCATTTGAGATAACAACGGTCCGGATCCCCGAGGATCAGGTTCTCGATACCATGAAGAAGAGAAATATTTTCCTTGAAACCGCGACCGGTTTTACCTCCAAACAGAGATTGAAGAGGTTGAAGGACAAAGCCAAGAAAGGAACGCTTTGATCTCCTCATTGGAAAGGATTATTATCCATATCCTCATTCCTATTTTTCCACTTATGCGGATGTGGTCTAGCTCGGTAGGACCGCAGCTTCCCAAGCTGCTTGCCCGGGTTCAAATCCCGGCATCCGCACT
>JAUVBH010000129.1 GCA_030591285.1 Thermoplasmatota archaeon | reverse complement strand
GGCTCTGGAAGGTCGATTCCGATGGTGACAAGAATGGAATCACAAACGCAATGGCTGACAAATTCGCAATCATAGCTGACGGTCACCACAGATACAAGACAGCTCTCGCTTTGCAGAAGGAGAACCCGGACCTTGGATCTGCAAAATACAGGATGCTCACCTTCGTTAACATGTCCAACCCCGGACTTGTTGTTCTTCCAACCCATAGACTTGTCCAGAACCTCGAGGACTTCGATGGAGAGAAGATACTTGAAGGGATGAAGATGAACTTCATTGTAAAGGACTTTACTGACAAAGAAGGGATGTTCTCGGAGATGGATAAGCTGTTCCAGGAGGGGATCCATGCCTTCGGTCTATTCATGAACGATGGCAAATACTACTCCATGGAGCTCACCGACCTTTCACCCATGGATGAATTGAGACCGGATGCATCAAAGGATCTCAGAAAACTCGATGTTGCTATCCTCCATTCCATGATACTTGACAATATTCTTGGGATAGACAAAGAAAAGCTTCTCCATGGTACTATGGGCGGTGGCGGCTATGTTGTTTATATCAAGGGTATCGGGGATGCAGTGGATGAATCCATAAAACAGGTGAAGGACAATGCACAGGCAGTGTTCTTCATGAATCCCACAAGGATCGATGAGGTGGAGGCAGTTTCGAAGAACTTTGAATGCATGCCCCAGAAATCAACATTCTTCCATCCAAAGGTTTGGACCGGTTTCACGATCAACAAATTGAAGTAAGAGAGGTGAAAAAAATGACAAAGAGAGCATACAATTTCTATGCAGGTCCCGCAACCCTCCCGCTCCCTATATTGGAGAAGGCCCGGGACGAACTCCTGGACTTTGCTGGAACGGGAATGTCTGTTATGGAGATCTCCCACAGGTCCAAGCAGTATGACAAGGTTCACCAGGAGTCAATGAGCCTCGTGAAGGAATTGATGGGATTGAAGGACGATCGGAAGGTTCTCTGGCTTCAAGGCGGAGCTTCCTCTCAGTTCTACATGGTTCCTCTGAACCTTCAGCTACCAGGAAAGAAAGCCCAATTTGTGAATACGGGTGCATGGTCCAAGAAAGCCATCAAGGAAGCAAAATTCTACGGAGATGTGGAAGTTGTCGCTTCATCCGATGAAGAGAACTTCTCATACATCCCACAGGGTGTAGAGTTCGATGACGACCTTGCCTTTGCTCATATCACCGGGAACAACACGATCTTTGGAACTGAGTGGCACTATTCACCAAAGGTTCCAGACGATGTCCCCCTGGTCGGTGATCTTTCTTCCAACCTCATGGACAAGGTTGAGGATTTCAACAAGTATGGAGTGATCTATGCCGGGGCCCAGAAGAATCTCGGACCAGCCGGTGTTACTCTTGTTGTTGTCAGAGAAGACCTTCTTGATCGGGTCCCCGAGAATACCCCAACCATGCAGAAATGGTCAACTCAGGCGGCAAAGGATTCACTCTTCAATACCGGCCCCGTCTTCCCTATTTACATGTGCAACCTATCCCTGAACTATCTCAAGGAGAACGGTGGCATCAAGGCTGTTGAAGCTAAGAACAACGAGAAGGCCAAGATCATCTACGATTTGATCGATGGGTCCGGCGGTTTCTTCAAGGGACATGCAAGGAAGGATTCCAGATCATTAATGAATGTCACCTTCAACCTCCCAACTCCTGAACTTGAAGCAAAGTGTGTTGGAGAAGGTCTTGAGAGGAACCTTGTTGGCCTCAAGGGTCATCGGTCCGTTGGCGGCATGAGAGCTTCCATCTACAATGCTATGTCTATTGAAGGTGTAAAAGCTCTGGCTGAGTTCCTTAAGGAATTTCAGGGTAACAACCAGTGAAAATAGAGAATGGGGGTCGAGAGACCCCCATTTTTTCAAATTTTTTTCTCAAATATTCGGCAGTGTCACTTCAGGTGCAGTTCCCCCATCCTTTGCGGGAGCTGTATATGTTGTCGGTGTTGACTGAAATGGGTTGCTTGTTGGTGGAGCTGCTTTTAGGTCTGGAGCAGTTTGCTGTGGCTGTGGATTTGGAGGTGTGGTTACCTCTTGCTGGGTTGTAGGCGCACTCGGGAGAGCAGGTCTTGATGCAGTTGGTGGTGTTGGAAGTTCCGGTTTCTGAGCTGCGGGAGCTGATGGAAGGGACACCTTTGGTTCCTCTTTCTTCTGAATGTCCATTGGTGGGGCTCTCTGTACATCGTCCTTCTTCTCATCTTTCTTTTCATCGATCTTCTCTTCCTTCTGTTCCTTTGGTTCTTTCTCCTTCTTCCCTTTCATCACAAAGACAAGAACAATTGCAACCAATGCGAGTATCAAAGCAAGAAGACCGAATATTCCCCCAAGGTTCTCGAGGATCATCTCTTCTTCAGCTGGTTCCAGTACTGATGGAGTTGACATGGAACCTGAGTCATAGAGCTCAGAAGTAGCTCTGGCAGTGATCTTATGGGTTCCATCAACTTTGATCTCTGTTGTGATGACAACAAAACCATTTGCCGGGACATCCACCCCGGTTTGTGTGTGGATGACCTCTTCTCCATCGTAAATTGTAACGGTCACGTCTTCTGCGGGGGAATCCCCGAAGTTGGAAACTGTCACAATTACATCCACATTATCACCTGGAAGAGGGTGGGAGTTGGAGAAAGTGATCTGTGCCGGATCGATATTGAGATTGGCTCCTGCCAGTGTGACGTTCACCAATTTCTCAGTTGTCTGTCCAAGGGCATCTTTGGCTGTCACCTTGATCTGATACAATCCTCCGGAAAGACCATCCGGGTTCCATGTGCCCAGTATGCCTGAGAATCCAATTGCAGACTGTGTTGGAACGATCTCGACCCAATCCAGACTTCCAGCCTTTAGATATGAGATGGAGTAGGTTGAAAGATGTGAATCCATTATGTTTCCAATGATCTGTGTGGAACCCGTTACTGTTGCATCTTCTGTGGGGAAGGATATGAGAACATCCGGAGCATCATCGTCAATGTAAGCTCTCACCGGGATCCCGATATTTCCTCCTGCGTCAAGTCCCCGGATCAATACTTCTGTAGTTCCAATCGGAAGTGAGCTTTTTGGATAGGTCCACTTTTCACTTGCATAAGTGCATTCGGACCAGCTCAATCCTCCATCAAAGGATAGTTCTATCCTCTCAACCCCACATCCTGGGTCTGTAGCATCTCCGGAAAGGTAAACGTCCACATCTCCGAAAATACCGTTGTTGGGCATGGTGATCTTTGGCCCATCCACATCAATTGTGGTCATTGTAGCTGGGGATGGATCGGATTCTTGTCCGAGATGATCCCTTGCTACCACCATGAAGTAGTATGTATCATGGGCGTTCAGGTCGCTGACATCCACACTCAGACCTTTTGTCCAAGGAGTCTCCATGATCGGATCCCCTGTTTCATTAACCAAGACCAATACCTTGTATTCAACTTCCCCTGCACCATCAATGATCTCCTCCCAGTGAACCTTAACAGTTGTTCCACCGGAGAATTCTGGTAGGTCTGTAATGGTTGGGATTGTCGGAGAAGTTGTATCGATCGTGACCTTCATAGCATTTCCAAATGCTGACATCTGTCCGAATTGGTCCCTTGATCTGACCCTGATGTAGTAAGTACCGTCTTCAAGAGGATAATTGAGCGGATCCGCTCTAGTATCTGCAGATGTGTCATAGATCTGGTAATTAGTGCCGGTCAACCAAGGAGATCTATGGTCCATTCCAGAGAAAAGGACACTATCTGACCATTGTAATTGATATTCGACATCTCCTCCACTCTCGTCAGTTGCCGGTCCCCATTCAACCCTGACATTTGGATAGGATTGATATTCTTCAAGTGGTACCAAGCTAGGTATCGAAGGTCCCGAGGTATCCTGTGTGGAATGGACCATAGTTGAGTATATCATGTTACCAGCCTGATCATAAGCAACAACTTCGTAGTAGTAGGTCGTGCCATCAGAAAGACCGGGAACATCGAATGTTGTCTCTTTTGTATGAACAGTAAAAGCAAGACCCAATCTGTCCTGACTTGTGTAAACGTTCAGAACATAGTGATCCAAACCTGCTAGGACATCGGTGGATTCGGACCATGATACCGTTGTCGTCCTTCCTCCCGAGAAATCATCCAAGGGATCGATGACAGGTTGTGTGGGTGGTGTTGCATCGATGGTCGTGAAGGTGATTTCTTCCTCTCCAGGATTGCCAAGATCATCATATGACCTGACCTTGATATACCATGTTGTATCAGGTGCAAGGTCCTGGATCTGGAAGTTCTGTCCGATCACATCATTATTGGTATGGACCTCGGTTGTGAAGGTTGGATCAGTGGACCATTGGACTTCGTAGTGGTCCACGCCGCTTCCATTGTCCTCTGCACCTTCCCATTGAAGTGAAACGGGCCCCTGTGGAAGATATTCCATTAATGGTGTCAATCCCAGTTCGCCAGGTCCCCTATGGTCCTGAATGGACCACTCCACTTCGGACCAATCGGATCCATAATGGAATTCGTCAACCGCCTGCACTCTGGCATAGTATTTCGTTTCATCATTGAGTCCATCAAAGTATGCATAGGTCTGGTCCGTATCAAAATCGTATACAATTGAACCAGATTGGAAATCTTCGGTGCTTGCGATCTGTACTTTGTAATGGTGGACCCCTACCCCTTCATCTACAGCCGGGTGCCATGAGAACGTGTTATTGTCACCTCTGGTGTACGGTGGCTCTTTCATCATTACCGGGGTTGTTGGTGGATCAGCATCGCTTGTGGTATGCTGAACATCCACCCAATTAGAACGGAGGTTTGCATAGTCCATAGACGATATCGTGTAGTAATATGTCGTTCCCGATGAGAGTGCATATGACTTAGAGGTGTCTGGGTAAGTCACAAATTCATCGGTTTCATCTGAGAAATCGGAAGAGGTTGCCCAAGCAATATTGTAGCCCAACATGCCTGAACCAGAATCTGTGGATGAATGCCAATCCAACGACAACGTTGTGCCGTTTGTATATTCTAGTAGATTGAAGATAAGAGGCAGTGTTGGTGGTGTGCGATCAACAAAAGTGGTTACTGCACTAGACCAACTTGATGTGAATCCATACCCGTCCCTTGCTCTGATCCTAAAATAATAATTTTGTCCATCCTGAAGACCACTGATCGTCTGGGTGGTTGAGGTGGTCCATTCTGTAGATCTTATCATATCATTTGTTCCGGATGTTGGGAATAAACCGATCTGATATTCAACACTCCCAGTTGAGCCTCCTGAAGGATTATCTGACACTGCTGAATAGGAGAAAGTTCTGGATGTTGATGTGGTATAAGTTGGTAAAGAGCTTAATGCAGGCGTATTTGGAGCTGAAGAATCATATCCAAATCTTAGATAGGACGAAGTGGAGGTTGGATAGAAATACAGATAACTGGAGGTTCCAGATCCTGTCACCCCAATGTAGATCCTGTCCTGTCCTGAAGAAATTAACTCCTCTATATATTCCGTCGCACTGGAACTTGCAGTGAATCCAAGATAACTGTAACTCGTACTACAATAATAGCTCCCCAT
>JAUVBH010000069.1 GCA_030591285.1 Thermoplasmatota archaeon | reverse complement strand
ATATCTCAATATCATTCTCTTGGAACCATACGGATATGTGTGATTTGTATTGGTGTTGCCCCATCCCTCCAACATCCAGGTTCAATAACCAATCTTGAAGGTCCGTGTAATGATTACGATCATCAGAGAGATACCGTCGAGACAATTCGTTGATATCATCGTCGTCGGGATAATGGAATTTTAAGAAGGATTTCATGGCGGACCGCTTGGTCTCCCTCGTTTTATCTGACTTGTATAACTGCAGATAGGCATCCAGGTCAATAATCTCCTTCATCTCAGTCATGGGGTTATATGGGTGAAATTCTTATAAAAACCCATTGGTGTATTGTCGATAAATGTTTTTAATAGGGATCAACTCGATCTTTCACGATATCAAAGCTAAAGGGTTAGGGGCCCCGATTTAATAATAAACCGAATATCCCATACATATTGAAGATGATAACATGGAAGAGAAGGTATTGGAAGCGGGCGATATTGCCCCCAAGTTCTGTTTAAATGATGAACAGGGAAGGAAGATCTGCTCTGGCGATCTGATGGGGAAGTGGACAGTGGTCTACTTCTACCCCAAGGACAATACCCCTGGCTGCACTACTGAGGCAATTGATTTCACCTGTGCAGTTGAGGATTTTGTGAAGGAAGGGGCTCATGTCGTTGGTATCAGTCCTGATTCTGAACAAAGTCATCTGAAGTTCATAGGAAAACATGAGCTCAAGGTCAAGCTTCTGAGCGATCCCGAGCATATTGCTCTGGAACAGTTCGGGGCCTGGAAGGAAAAGAAGCTCTACGGGAGATCGTTCCTGGGAGTTGTAAGATCGACTTTCCTACTTGATCCCCAGGGGATCGTTAAGAAAGTTTGGCCCAAGGTCAAGGTAAAGGGACATGTGGAAGATGTTCTCAGTTCGTTGAGATCCATGAAATAGTCCCGATTTATAATATGTAGGGGGAATTGGGAATAACTCCCCACCTCATAGGCAGCATGTGATCCGAAGGATGCAAAGAAATGGCAACAGGTGAACTCTCAGCCAACATCAAGGTCACAGGCATGACATGTGCCATGTGCTCCACAGCTATCCAGACAGCGCTTGGTGATATGGAAGGTGTCGGATCTGTTCAGGTTGACCTTGGTAGAGAGATTGCCACGGTGAAGTTCGATCCGAAAAGAACGAATGTCAAGAAGATCGAAGAGATGGTCGAGGAAGTTGGATACGGGGTCATCAATGAGAGGACATCCCTGAAGATCGGAGGGATGACCTGTGCAATGTGCTCTACTGCGATCAAGACCGCCCTGGAAGAACTTGATGGAGTGATCGAGGTCCATGTCAACCTGGGAACGGAAAGGGCCAAGGTAGAATTCGTTCCTGACCTGGTTTCCATAGATGATCTGAAAAATATGATCGAAGAGGTGGGATACACCTACCTGGGTCGAGATGATGAAGATACACATAAGCTGGAGGAGGAAAGATATCGAAAGGAGCAGAAGACTCGGATAATGAGGTTCGTTCTGGGGCTCGGGATCGGTATCCCGTTGATGGCTGTCATGCAATTGGGGATCATGATGCCATTCGACATGGCTTACGCTATGCTGATCTTCACCACCCCTATCTTCTTCTTCATCAGCTATCCTATCTTCTTCGCTGCTTTTGGGTCCCTTCGACACAGGTCATTGAACATGGACGTTATGTACTCCATGGGAATGGGGGTCGCTTTCGTTGCAAGCGTACTGGGTACATTCAGAATTGTCCTTGATCGTCAGTTCATGTTCTATGATACGGTCCTGATGTTGGCTGGATTCCTGACCCTTGGCAGGTTTCTGGAAGCCAGAGCCAAGGGAAAGACCAATCTTGCTATCAAGAGGTTGATAGGGCTCCGTCCCAAGACCGCAACAATAGAGAAGAATGGTGTAGAGAAAGAGCTGGATATCGAGGATGTGGAGCTTGGTGACCTTGTTATTGTGAGACCCGGTGAAAACATCCCTGTTGATGGTGAGGTAACATCCGGCGAGGCGCATGTTGATGAATCTATGATCACCGGGGAACCTATTCCAGCTTTCAGAGGAGCAGGGGATAAGGTGATCGGTGGCACTGTGAACTCTAACGGTCTTCTCAAGATCACCGCAACTCAAGTTGGAAAGGGAACGATGCTGTCCCAGATCATCAGAATGGTGGAAGAGGCACAGGGGTCAAGACCCCAGATCCAGAAAGTTGCCGACAAGGCAGTATCCTACTTCATTCCAGTTGTCCTTACAATTGCCATTGGTGCATTCATTGTCTGGTATCTGATAGTCCAGGAAGAATTGATCTTCTCTCTTACAGCATTGATCTCAGTGCTAGTGATCGCATGTCCCTGTGCACTGGGTTTGGCAACTCCCACTGCCGTCACAGTTGGCATTGGAAGAGGGGCGGAACTGGGGATCTTGATTAAGAATGGAGAGGCACTTCAAAGGTCAAGGTCCATCGATACTGTGGTGTTTGACAAGACCGGAACATTGACGTTGGGCAAACCTTCAGTCGCTGAGGTTGTTCCATATGGAGTTTCGAAAGAAGAGCTCCTGAAAACAACGGCATCGGTAGAAAAAGGATCCGAGCACCCGATCGGGAAAGCTGTTTTGGAAGCGGTCAAAGGATCAGAACTTCCTTCGGTCCAGGAGTTCAAAGCAGTCGGTGGAAAAGGTGTAAAAGGTATAATTGATGGGAAAGAGACCATTGTTGGAACAAGGACCCTTATGGAAGAGAGCAAAATAAACGTTGGATCTGAGGTCCTTTCCAAGCTTGAGGATCTTGAGACAAAAGGGATGACAACGATCATTACAGCTTCTGATGGGAAGATAATCGGTTTGATCGGTGTTGCTGACACCATCAGGGATTCCTCTCATGAGGCTGTTTCCGAACTGAAAAGGATGAACATCAATACCATCATGATCACAGGAGATAACCAAAGGACTGCAAAAGCAGTCGCCGATAAGGTCGGTATCAAGGAGATTATTGCCTCCGTCCTTCCAGGTCAGAAAGCAGATAAGGTCAAGGAGCTCCAGGAACAAGGGAGGTCAGTTGCATTCGTTGGTGATGGCATCAATGATGCCCCTGCTCTTGCCCAGGCAGATGTGGGCATAGCACAGGGAAGCGGGACCGATGTTGCCATGGAAAGCGGTGATATCGTTCTTGTGAACAGCGATCTTCGAGATGCTGTTTCGTCCATACAACTGAGCAGAAAGGTGATGACCAGGATCAATCAGAATATCTTCTGGGCCTTTGCCTACAATACTGCTTTGATCCCCCTGGCTGCCGGATTGCTCTATCCCTTCACGGGAGTAACCCTTCGACCGGAGTTTGCGGGACTTGCAATGGCAATGAGCTCTGTCACGGTCGTAACATTATCACTCATGTTGAAAAGATATGTACCCCGATCAAAAAGGAGGAAATAAAATGGCGATCGATCCAGTATGCAAGATGACCGTTGATGCAAAAACAGCAAAATGGACCTCAGAGCACAAGGAAGAGAAGTTCTACTTCTGCGCTCCAGGATGCAGGTTCATGTTCAACAAGGACCCGGAGAAATACATCAACAGTGAGGAACCGGCCATCAAGATGTAGGTGAGAAAATGACATTGGACGAGGAGTTGCCTTATTACGAGGTGCCTCCAGAGGTGCTGGAAGATCGAGAGAAACTGAAAGAGTGGGCTGGTATTTCGGTCAAGATAGCCCATGGATAGCAATCTTATTCAGAGATGAGGCCATTTCACCGTCCATATGAAGAGCGATATAGATATAGCCCAGGCAGCGAAGCTTAGACCTATCGAGGAGATCGCGGAAAAAGCCGGGCTGAAGGTGGGAGAGTATACTCCATGGGGGGCCCACAAGGCCAAGGTCGATCTTGGTGCATTCAAGAGGATCTCGGCTCTTGATCCCGGTCACCTCATTTTGGTAACAACCACCAGCCCAACTCCAGCTGGTGAAGGGAAAACGACAATGACCATTGGCCTGACCCAGGCTCTATGGAAGCTGGGTCACAAATCAATGCTGGGGATCAGGGAACCTTCAATGGGACCGGTTTTCGGTATCAAGGGAGGAGCTGCTGGTGGTGGTTATTCACAGGTCCTTCCCATGGAGGATATAAATCTTCATTTTACAGGTGATATGCATGCCATCACTGCTGCACATAATCTGCTTTCAGCCGTTTTGAACAACCACATGCACTTCGGCAACAAACTGAACATTGACCCGCGGAGGATCACCTGGCACAGGGTCATGGACATGAACGACCGATCCCTGAGAAATGCTGTTATCGGTCTGGGTGGCCGAAAGATGGGCATGCCCCAGGAGGATTCATTCGATATCACAGCTGCCAGCGAGGTTATGGCCATACTATGTCTATCAACATCCTTGAAGGACCTGAAGGAGAGGTTGACGAGGATCATTGTTGCATACAAGATGACCGGGGAACCGGTTTTTGCCAAGGACCTTGGTGTCGTTGGGGCCATGGCAATGCTATTGAAAGATGCTATCAGACCCAATCTGGTCCAGACAATTGAAGGAGTTCCGGCTTTCATTCATGGGGGACCATTCGCGAATATCGCCCATGGGACCTCTTCGTATCTATCGACAAAGGTCGGTCTTCATCTTAGCGATTATTTCATCACGGAAGCTGGTTTCGGATCCGATCTGGGAGCCGAGAAGTTCTTCGATATATTCTGCAGAAAAACAGGATTGGTCCCATCAGCGGTTGTAATGGTTGTAACGACCAGATCGTTGAAGATGCAGGGAGAGGTCCCGAAGAAAGAACTTGATAAACTGGACGTTCACTCGATAAGGAGAGGGATGGCCAATTTGAACAGGCATCTGCAGATCATACATCGATTCGGTCTTCCTGTGGTCGTTGCCATCAATATCTTCGAGAAGGACCATGACGATGAGATCCAGGAGATACTGAGGACCTGTGAAGGAATGGGAATACCGATAGCTATGTCGGACCACCACGCAAGAGGCGGGGACGGGGCTCTTGAAGTTGCAAAGAAACTCGTTGAAGTGGTGAAAGGATGCAAGAACTGCTTCAATACTTTGTACCCGGATTCCATGCCCATCAAGGAGAAGATCGATTACATCTGTACCAATGTTTATGGTGGGAGCAAGGTCGAGTTCTCCGTTGACGCTTCCAAGAAGATCAAGATCTACGAGGAGATGGGATATGGGGATCTGCCGATCTGCATGGCAAAGACCCAGTACTCCTTATCAGATGATCCAAAACTGCTTGGGGCTCCGACCAAGTTCAAGATAACGATATCTGATATCCGGCTATCTGCCGGAGCAGGTTTCGTGGTTCCAATAACAGGAAAGATCAACACCATGCCTGGATTACCCCGTGTCCCCGCAGCCGAGAAGATGGATGTTACCGAAGATGGAATGGCATCCGGTCTGTTCTAGAATCCCCTCATATAAAACCCAGATCTGGATTCATGTTGAGATGAACTTAAGTGTAAATTGAGGCTGACTTTTAATTCCATATTTGCCTAAAAAACACCTTTGGAACTTGTCAATCCACTACAAATAGCAAAAGTTCCTAGACCATTTCAACATCATTTATCACTCTATCGAACATGAAAACAGGATATATGCGCTGATATAGTCCAATATGCATCTCACTAACCATTTTCAAGCAATAATTCTAGCTTTTCCAAGTAATTTCTTGAACGCATCCGCTCGGTGAAGGATTATTTTTCTGATGTTATGAGCTATTCCAAGAAGATTATATTCGATATTTACTTTCTCAAGTCCTCTCATTGCGAATTGGATAAAGCCACGGTTCTTTTGCATGTCCCCATGTAATGGTTCAACTGTTGACATTCGCACCTGGTATATCTTCTTACCATCCTTGGAATCAAGTTTCTTTCGCATTCTTTCAACCGCTCCATCTTGGGGATAAACACTGATTGTTCGATTGCTGATCTTATTGTTATTGTTCTTACTCTTTCTTCGACATTTATCACTAACTGGGCAATTTCCACAATCCTCGGCTTGATATTGGCGATACTTGGATCCATCTTTGTCCTTGTTGGTTCTAACAAAAATTAGTTTGGTTCCTTGTGGACAGAAGTAAACATCCAGATCTTTATGGTATTGAAAATTCCATTTGTTGTATATATTGTTTCTACTCGAATGCATTGTTTTGTCGGGAACATAATACTCAGTGGTAGGGTCCTTTTCCATCTGTACAAATGTATCTTTATCAGGGTATCCACTATCAGCCAATGTGTGCTCATGTGGACTTCCTGTGTTCTTTTGACTTTCTTTTTTCATTGGGAAAAGTTGTCCGGAGTCTGATTGTGTATCAATAACATTCACTGCGGTTAGAACTTGGAATTTATCATCAACAGCGTTCTGTGCATTATAATCTGGATTGTTCACACCACGTTTATCTTGCATGGTCTTGGCTTCAGGATCTGTTAGATTATACCTCAGTTTATCATCATTTTCTGCACCTGCATCCATCAATAATTGTGTCGCATGTTCAAGTCTGTTCTTTCTTCTTTGCAGTTTCTTTTTCTTTTTCTTTTCATCTTCTTCAGATTTGAATTCGATTTCGTTGTTGAGGAGTTTTTTCAGTAACTTCTCGATCTTTTCTTTTTCCTTTCTAATGCTTTTCAAATTCTTGTTTTGAAATACGTTAGCATTTGCCTTCAATTTCTGTCCATCTATGGAAAGATTTTTGAATCCGATCATTCCAAGTTCTCTGCATAGCATGACCACCTTTGCAAATGCATCTGCAATTTCATCTTTGAATTTCACTCTGAAAACGTTGATGGTTCTGAAGTCTGGGAAATCATCGTTGGATAAATATCGAAGTCCAAGATCTTCATGGTAATTTCTGTGAAGTGGTCTTCCTCCGAAATATCCTTTGTAGTAACCATAGATTAGAATTTTCATCATTTCTTTTGGATCATATGCAAGGTTCCCCACTTCTCCATATTTTGATTCGATCGAGGATAGATCCATTGCTTCGATGATATCATTTATCAGGACAGCATCAGAATCTTCGCCTAAGATTTTTCTATAGTTAAGGTTCACAAACTTGGTTTGTGCTTGATCGTAAGGTCTAAATTTCATCCCATCCCTCTGATGGGTAAATGAATGCACTATAATGATATAAATATATTGTACAATGGCCTATTAATGTTCATTTAACGATTTTCTAATATCCATTCCAAATTTATTTTCCACTCAATAGTTATCGATATGATAATTGTTGGTCAGCCTCAATCCTTTGTTAATTCAAGGATCTTTCTTTTCTTGGTTAAGAATGACTCAATATTCTCTGCGGGATTTCCCACAACTATGGAATTTTCTGGAACATCTTTGGTAACAACTGCTCCAAGACCAACTGTTGCATTCTTTCCTACGGTAATACAATCCCTCAATATTCCAGCGGGAGCTATATGGGAATTATCACCGATAATGGTACTCCCTCCTATCATGGAATGAGCTATCACTAGGCAATTCTTACCAATGTTAACATTATGGGCAATATGTGAAAAGTTATCGATTTTAGATCCTTCTTGAATAATTGTGTTCCCCAAAGTTCCCCTATCTATACTGACGTTAGATCCAATTTCAACATCATCTTCAATGATCACACCTCCGAAATGAGGAAATTTTTCCAGTGATCCATCATTCTTTTTTGAGTATCCGAATCCGTCATAGCCAATAACT
>JAUVBH010000143.1 GCA_030591285.1 Thermoplasmatota archaeon | reverse complement strand
CATCGACTGCTACAAGGCCTATGGACTTGAGGATGCAATTGAAAAAGGTCAGTTGAACTTCAAGTGGGCAAGCGACATGGCCGATAACGCAGATTACTGGGAGAAGGTCCTGAAGGTAGCAAAATCCGCCACATTGTCCAGGGTAAGAAGGGCAATGACCGTTATGGGAAGAAGAGAGAGCGAGGGAGATATGGATTCCTCAAAGTTCCTCTATCCATCCATGCAGGCAGCGGATATTTTTGATCTTGAAGTGGACCTTGCCATCGGAGGTATGGACCAGAGGCATGCTCACATGCTTGCAAGGGATGCAGCTGAGAAGCTTGGATGGAAAAAACCTACTGCACTTCACACACCTCTCCTGTCATCACTGAGCAAGAGCGGAAGGATGGAAATGATAACCGGACCAACAGGTGGTCTGGACCATGACGCTCTGACAAAGAAGATCGAAGATGACCTGAAACTGCTGGTTGATAACGAGACATTGTCCCCTGAGACCAGGGATCTACTTCAGGGCATGATGAAAATGGACCAGACCAAGAGGCACAGTGCTCTGGAAGTTCTCATCGCTGGAAAGAGAAGGGTTGGTGGAAAGACAACGATCCTTTCAGTTATCAACAAAGAGGAGTACAACGGCGACCTGGCCTTCGATTCAGATGAACTTCACAGGCTAAACAAACATCTCAATGTAGCAAGAAAGGAGCTTTTCGGGTATCTTGGAATTGAGGAAGATGCCGATGAGAACGTGAAGATGTCCAAATCAGATCCGGATTCAGGTATCTATCTCCATGATGGCGAAGATGATATCAGGAGAAAGATCAAGAAGGCATGGTGTCCGGAAGGGGTACCGGACAATCCGGTCATGGAGATTTGCAAGACAATTATCTTCCCGTATCGAGGGGTACTGAAGATATCTAGACCTGAGAAATGGGGAGGAGATCTGAACTTCAAGACCTATGAAGCCCTCAGAGCGACCTTCACCAAGAAACAGCTCCACCCGGCGGACCTCAAGAAAGAGGTAGCCAACCAGATGGTAGAGATCCTGAAACCATTCAGAGAATATTTCAAGACAGAATCAAAATCTCTGAACATTGTCAAGAAGTTCTCGAAATCCATAGGCCGTTAACCGTATCAGCCGTCAAGCTTTCATATCAAAAGCAATATCAGAATTTACCCGGGGAATCCATATGGCAGGTGAGATCGTCGAGGGAGTCAATCCAACAAGGATGGAACTTCTTTCCATCCGTAAGAAGAAACTCCTCGCCGAGAAAGGACACAAACTGCTCGGGGAAAAAAGGGATGCCCTCATTGTCCAGTTCTTCGATGTACTCAAGAAAAGAGAAAAACTCAAGAGAGAGGTTATCGGATCCTTCAAGAAAGCCAATACTTCATTGGAAGAAGCCATGGCAAGAATGGGTTATGACACTGTCAAGGCAATGGCGCAGGGGATCAGACCATACGATCCTCCAAGCATCGATTCCCTGAATATCATGGGTGTCAAGGTTCCGGTTATCGACAGGACCGCCGAGGAACAAACGACAATGCCGTGGGGAATAGGAAGGACTCCCCAGTCCCTGGATGATTCTGCCAAACAATACAGGGAGGCTCTTGAAAATACCCTTATGCTGGCAGAAACAGAGGGATCCATGGAAAGACTGGCAGTCGAGATCGAGAAGACAAAGCGAAGGGTCAATGCCCTGGAACATATCTTCATTCCGAAATTACACAACACTGAAAGATACATTACAATGCAGCTTCAAGAAAGAGAGAGAGAAGATTTCTTCAGGCGAAAGAGGATCAAAGCGCTTATGGAGAGTAGAGAGGATGAAATAGGGTCACCAAAGGAGCCTAAAATATGAGCAGGGTCAGAAAGTCTGCTTATCGGCAGCCTGTCACACCCAAGGGTCTTGAAGCGATCGAAAAGGGTACTCTCCAGTGGTTTGATACGGAGATGTACACCAATCTAAACACAGAGGTACTCGAGGAGTACCTTGATAACAAGAATAGAAAAGAGAGCTTCGAGAGGTCACATTTCTCATGGGGAAAGCTTCTGCTTGTGGTCTTCTTGGTTGGTCTTCCGTTCACCATCATCTCCCAGTATATCGCTTTAAAGATCGGATTGGTAACAGGTGGAGCATTCTATGTTTCATACCTCGTCGGAATGGCAATGAAATGGAAACCCAGCCAGGTTAACATCGCTTCAGGTTCGGCCACTGCAACCGACAGGACAGTAACAGGTTTCGTTTTCACATTCCCTGCGATCTATCTTCTGGCATATTCATCCCAATATGTTATGTCAGACGGGAATCCGCTGATCCCACCCGGGATGATAGAGAGCTCTAACATCGTTCCTCTGGCCATGGTGGCAAGTTTCTTTGCATCCATTATGGGAATGATGTACTTCATCATCTTCAGGAGATTATGGCAGGTTGAGGATCCCCTTCCAGCTCCTGGATTCCAGGCCTTCGTCAAGCTTCTTGATATCTCCAATCACCTTTCAGAAGGGGGGGTGAAGCAGGCTGTCAGGTCTATTAAGCTCGTTTTCAAATCCTTCGTTGCCATGTTCATCTTCGCTTTTCTAAGAGATTTTCCTTTTGGAAGTGACAAGACACCAATTCTCACCAAATTGATGAATGCCATCAACTTAGGAAATGTCTACGGCCACGGCAGGATCCACATGCCGTATTCAATGTCCAAATACACCCATATTTCATATGAGTTCACAGGTATTGGATTTGCCATAGGTTGGTTCCTCAAAACAAGGGCGTCCATGATAGTAGCTGGAGGTTCTTTCGTAACCTGGTTCTTCATCATACCACTTGCAGTTGGATTGGATGTGCCCATCTATGTTCCGATACTTGAAAAATATGCAAGTTCAGGATACATCTCAACACACATTCTACCGGTCCAAAACGCTGAACTGGCTGAGTTCATCCCATACCCAGCACCATCTTTTGGTGCAGCCCAGGGAATTGCCAAGATCATAGCCATCGGCGCTATTTTAGGAGGAGGTCTCACCGCTCTCGCAAAGATGCTTCCAACCTTCAAGACCGTTCTAATAGACATCACCAAGACCGGTAGTGCCGGGAAGAAGGAGTGGATCCCGCGGAAGGGATGGTACGAGTGGCCTACCCAGCATATATTCATCATCGTCATTGTTGCTTTCATCACTATAAGCGCTGCTTTCTGGCTCTTTGGAGGCTTCCCTCTGATAGCATCCATGGTCTTCTCCCTTCTACTGGTGATACTCACCTTCATGCTGGGAGCGATCGCAGTGAAGATCTCCGGAGAAGTGGGAACCACACCCGTTTCCGGAACCTCGTTCCTCACTCTATTGATGCTCTTTGGGGTCTTCATGCTGATAAGTATCTTCCGGCCTTTCCCGGGAGGAACGAGCCAGATCGTTCTAATGGCACTTGTTGGAACGACTGTCTTCGGATCAGCAATATCCCTTTCATCAGAGATAATGTGGGACTTCAAGGCAGGTCTCTATGCTGGAACAAGACCAATGCACCTCATCAAGGGAGAGAGTGTTGCGATCCTTGTTGGAACTCCTGCAGCAGCATTGGCAGCTTCATTCTTTGCAATGGCTCTTGCCAACGGAACCTTACCGCTTGAAGCTCCCCAGGCACATGCATTCGCTGTCTTTGTCCAGATCCTTGCAGGAGGCAAGGTAATGTTCACTCTGTTCTTCCTTGGCATTTTCATCGGTTTTTCAGTGGAAATGCTCACAGGTATGGGAACTGCATTCGGACTTGGGATGTATCTGCCTTTGCAATATACACTGATGATGGTCACTGGAGGGTTATCCAGGGATCTCTGGGAAAAGAAATGGCTCAAGAAGAAGGCAGAGAAGGAGAAGTGGGGTGAGGATAAGAAAACACTCAAACTCCTTGACTCCTACATGCTCATGACGGGCCTGTATATTGCAGAAGCGATCATCGGAACGTTCCTTGCTATCTATCTGGTCGTTTCCGGATAAATTGATATTCCCCAGGATTTCAATGGATATCTAGCAGGAGTTTTATAGGAAAGGGTTAATTCTGGAGTGAATGGACAGGGAGAAGAAGAAGAAGAAGAAGGGGAAACGATGGTTCGTCATCATTTCACTCGCGATCTTCTTTGTGATATTAGTAGTGTTGATGTTCTCCATGGGTGGGGATGTTCTCGAGGAGATCAGAGGCCTCGATCCCATCTACGTTCTTCTATCCATGGCATGTTTCGCAGGAATTCAGATCACATGGGGTCTGAAATATTTCCTGCTTGTAAGAAGGAGGGTACCCCAAGCTTGGTATCCATTTATTCTCCTTGCCAATATGGCAGGTAACTTCGTAAATATCACCACTCCATCGGGCAGGATGGCAGGGGAACCTGTAAGAGCAAAGCTCATCTCAACCTGCTACCGCACCAGATTCTCCAGGGTCTTCGCAGCAGCAATGGTTGATAAGGCATCGATCACAATTGCGATGTTATCTCTTCTCATCCCGCTAACTATCTACGCCACTGTCACTTTCGATATGCCTCGATTGCTGCAGATCCTGACCGGAGCTTTTGTTCTTTTCTGGATCATCATAGGGGTTCTTTCTTACCTTATATTCCGAAATCTTGGAGAAAGACAATCCAAAAAGGTTGGATCCTTCATTCATCGAGTATCAAAGTTCCTACTTGGTTCAAAATCCAAAGATCGCAGTTTCTACATTCAACGGTTCAAGACCGGGATCGTGGAATTCAGGTCATCCTTCGGTTTCCTGGCCAAGAATCCGATCTACATGGCAGTTGACATCTTCCTGGGAGTTATGATCTACAGTTTCAGGTTCGCAGCTGCCTACATGCTCTTCATTGCAGTTGGATACAGTGTCCCCTTCTTCACTGTATCTATGGTCGTCATGGTGGCTTTCGCCATAGGGTTATTATCCCAGATGCCTGGAATGATCGGTATTGCAGAATTCACCATGATGGGACTTTACAGTGCCGTTGGAATTGATGCAGCACCTGCTATAACGGTATCTATTATGACACAGATGAACTCATATCTGTTCGAGATAGGACTTGGTTACGTTGCACTGCTGGCAATGAACTTCATTCTGAGGGTTAAGGAGAAGAAGAGAGAGATATCAATCGCTTCTTAGTGATGAAGATGCTCTCTCCACAACCT
>JAUVBH010000040.1 GCA_030591285.1 Thermoplasmatota archaeon | reverse complement strand
GGCAACCAATGTTCATCACTTTTTTCTGCCAATGAGCAGGGTGATCGCCACCGCGGAAGCAAATACTAGCGTCAATATCAACAATCCGAAAGAGAGAAATGGACTGTCACTTGTATCATCTTCTGTGATGAAAGTAATCTCATGGGATGAGAAGCTAGGGACATAGACCATTGCTTGGTAACAACCATCATCATCCTTCTCCAGATAATACTGACACATGGTTGTATTTCCATTCAGGACCTCCTCAGCAGAATCTACCATTTCAGCCTTCTCACCATCGAATTCCACTCCCACCTTGCCAACTTCGACATCTCCAAGGACTTGTCCCTGAACTTTGAACATCAAGATCTTTCCAGCTTTCTCCTGGCTCTGGACCTCGACCTTTAGCATTTTACCTTCATCGGAACCCTTGACCTGCATCTCTACTTTTCCCTGATAGGGGAAATGTTGGGATTCGGTGTCCCCTCCTTCTTTTGACATAACCTGGAGCTCGCCATCAACCTTACCTTCGGAGACAGCCCTTTTCAGGTTCTCCTGGAATGAGGACATGGTCTGATATGGACTCCGGTAGAAAGATACCATGACACCTTTGGTCATATTGATCTCTAGAACTCCTTTCTCTTTTGCAAAGTCCTCTGTACCAATCGTGATCCATGCTTCAGAGGCAAGCCCCTCAATTGGAAGTTCATTTTCGTTAATTTCTCCTAGGGTAATTCCTTCTTCGAGAGCGAAGGAGACATTGACCCATTCATCACCTGAATACAGGATGTGCACCATTGATGTTGGATTGTTATGTGACATGAAGTGTAATCCATCTAGTTCCGCATGGAACACTGCACCATCCATTCTTGTGTTTTCATCATTGAAAAGATCGGATGTAGAGGAGATAGATGAAAATATTGCCTCCTCCTCTGGGACGAAACTGTAGTCAACGACCGTTCCATCCTCTATACCGAAACTGACATATCTTCCGGACAATCCCTCTTCATCAAGTTGGAACTGACCGAACATTTCGGTAAAACCCTGCGGACCTTCACTATTGCCCTCAGGTGTCCCCTCGGATTCAGGGCTGTTCTCTATTCCTTTTTCCTCTCCTGCAGCTTCCTGGGCTGTCACGGTGATCATGGATCCTGTTAAAAACGTGAAACCCAGGATCAAGATAATCCATATCTTCATCATTTCTCCCATATTATCACTAAGAAAACCACAACTGAGAGTATATTAACCACTAATGGAACAGGTCTCTAGTCATAGAACAATCCTCTAGACGCTTGATCAAAGTTTGAGATCAGGCTTTTCCAGCCTGAGGGTTGAAAGCTCTCTTCTTGCCCTTTCGACCAGCGGTGCTGGACTCCTGTAATACTCATTCACGACATTGGCCACTTCCTGATAGTTGGTCTGATCACTATAGGCTAGCCATCTAAGAACATCGGAACGGTTGTGTATTTCCGAGGTGATCTCCTCGGTGGTAAAACCTTCTCTGTCCATGATCTTTTCATATAGATTGGAATGACCAGAGAACCTGAACTCATCCTTGGCAGGATTCCAGGTATAGACCTTGTTGGATATGATCTCGGAAGATACCGGATCCTGTCCAACGATCTCCACCAGGTCCTTGATCCTTCTCGTTCTCTTGTTCTTGACCCTGACCTGGGCCTGGAGAAGAACAAGGTTCAATCCAAGTATAAGGATACGCGGAATATTGATCGGTGGGTTCTCTAACCGATGAACAATGGCTGAGACCGAATCTGCATGTATTGTTGCATATGTGACCTGTCCTGTTGCCATTGCCTGGAACACGGCCATGGTCTCTTTCCCTCTGACCTCACCAACGATCATATACTCTGGTCTTTGTCTCAAAGCAGCAACAAGTAAGGTATACATGTCGATGGATTGGCCGGTGGATTCACCCTTTTTCTCCCTTGTTAAGCCAGCGATCCAGTTCATATGGGGTAGCTGCATCTCCCTTGTGTCCTCTATAGTGATGATCTTTGATGATGGGGGTATGAAATGACTGATGGCATTCAGAGTGGTTGTTTTCCCAGAAGCAGTCCCGCCTGACACCATCATAGTGTCACCGTACTGGACGGCCAACCAGAGATGGGCAGCCATCTCGGGAGAGAGGGTTTTCCAAAGGATAAGGTTGACCATTGTCAATGGATCTTCCTTGAATTTCCTGATGGTGAAAGATGAACCCTTGGTGGTTATCTCCTTCCCGAACGTTGCATTCAATCTTGAACCATCAGGCAATGTTGCGTCAAGGATCGGATGCATAATGGAAATGTGCTTTCCTGACCTCTGAGCCAGACCTACAACGAAGTTATCAAGTTCCTCTTCATCCTCTATGACGACACGTGTCCTGATGTTCTTGTATTTTCTGTGGAAAACAAAGATCGGAATGTTGGTCCCATCACAGGAAACATCCTCCATCTGATTATCTTCCATGAAAGCATGGATCTTGCCATAACCCAGGAAATGGTTGGATAGATAGTAGAATATCTTTTCAAATGGGATGAGATCAACTTTCCTTCCAGCCAGTGCAAGGAACTTCCTCATCTGCATTCGAAGCTTCAATTCATTTTCTACGTCGTCCGCTTCACCCCGGTCGATCTCAAAATTATGTTCCAGAGTTGATCTGAGATATTCAAATAGGTAGATCTCCTCCTTGTCCATCGGAGGTTCTATGACCTCATATACCAGGTCCTTTGTCTTTTTGCTTCTGACAGTCCTGGTATAGGAATAGTTCTCCCTGATGGGAATGATATCATCAACAAGATCCCAAAGCTTTTCGTTTAGGATGGGGAGGTCAAATAATTTTTTCCCTTTAAGCTGCTCACGATCCTGCTTCCTTCTGCGGTATCTCATCCTTTCTCCAGGCTTCATTTCAGCAAGGGTCTCTTCATCGATATCCTCTTCTCTGGCTTTCTTGGTTAGCGCTGGACCTTTCCTGAACAACCAGCTAACATCGAGGACAGATCTCTTTTTCCCGGTCTTGTTGTCCTTGAGAACGATATCCTCTTCATCCATTGTTATCATGGAACCATCGTTGATATCCTCATCGACCTCATCCGAAGCTACATCCTCCTGCTCCTCGGTGGTTTTTTCCATACTTCCTACCCCCTGACCGGTACAACATTCCAACTCAATCGGAACTGATATGTCGAATAACTGTTGGATTGTATATAACTATTTTCAAAGAAATCTTTCTATATAAGAAATACCAGCGTGGGAGTTCCCGGGCCATCCCCACTGACGCTTCCCCGAATCGTCAGGATCTAAGTTTGAAACCCCCGCCCTCCCGGAGGAGTATAATCATTGAAGAACGAAAGTATATAGCTTGGTAACAGACCAATAAATTCCCGACCGGTGATCATTTCCAGTCAAGGTCCTTGGTCGATCCTGTGGCTTTCCAAAGATCTATCAGGCCCTGTTTGAAAGGTTCAGGTTTTTCCACGGAAAGTCCCACAACAATTTCATCAAGACCTTGAGCATATCCCATTTCATGGGTTGTATAGCTCCACCCTGAACTTTTAGTTAAATTAAGCCCTTTCACGAAGGCGAATTTCGCTGCCTTCAGCTTTATATCCTCACCCGTGAACTGCTCCAGAACCTTTGATGCTCCTTCTTCCCTTCTAACAAGGTAGGCTATTGCACATTCATATGCAAATTCGATCATCCTTGGAGGTGACTTGGGTTTTGGGAGGGCCTTCCTTACCCTTTTTTCCTCTATCCTGTATTTCGCTTCCTGGATAATGGTCATGGGTTGGTATCTGGGAGTGGGATAATCATCGAAAACATGTTTGACGATCTTTTTATCCTGGACCAGATCCGAAAGCACTTCCATTCCAACGTCCTTCCAGAATGGTTCCATGATCTTGTTCGCAGATGGATCGGGTGTTATCAAGGCACCCTTTGCATGTTTGAAAAAGCTTTTGAGGGCTTCTTTTTCACCCTTGTTGAGTTTCAGTGATGCCATAACCGAATCTGGGTTGGATCCGTAACACCTATTTGCGACGATATAGACATTCTCTCCCATTTCTGTCAATCTTTCATGATATGAGTCCAATTCCTTTTCGATGAGGCGGTGGTCCATCATCTTTCCTTCCATGTACTGGTCTTTTGAAGTGGCTTCCTTCACTTTACCAAGTCGTGCCAGGAATGACTCTTTCTCCTCCGTCTTTTCCGGAGGTTTGCATGGACATTTCCCTTTTGAATCACACCTTGGTTCTACTATGACATCCACGGAAAAATAGTTGGAGATCTTGTCTGTCGCCATGTATGATGCACAGGTTGCGAAGGTGTTATCCTTATTCTGGAGTGTATATGAGAGTGTCTTCGCCATTTTGATCTTGGCTGATTCCCAGTTAATAATGATATAGGGCTCTGACCAGGGTTCCTTTGAATTAACCATTTTGGGTTTGAGATCTGGTGTATGAATAAGAGCATCTGTTCTTTTCATTCCCTTTCCAAGTCTTTTTGGAAGTGGATCGATAACCTCTTTTGGTGGGGAGGGGTCGGTTCCGGTGCAGATGACCTCATCCTCGGTGATGAACATGAATAGTTTTTTCTTCTTGACCTCTTCAAGGAAGGCCATCATCTTGATCCGGGGATTGTCATAGTTCTGGACCCCTACTAGTTTCTCTCTGGAAGTTGAACCTCTGAGTGCATATCCAACATCCCCAAAAGGAGTACGGAAAACCGCAAGATATGATATCTTCTCCTCGTGCAGAAGTAGAAGGGTGGCGGCATAGGCCCGGGCAAGTCTATCTCCCTTTTTGGAGGCTTTCTCAAGAGCCTTTTTATTGTCACTGAACTTCTGTATCTCATCAAGTTTCTTTCTAAGTGTTTTAAAATATGGAACATCGACAGTACAACGGGGCAGAGCCAATGAAGGATCCTGAGAAAGTCTTTTAGCTTTTCTTTTTAGCTCTTTCTCAAGTCCTTTGGACGCAGTCCTGGCCCCCGTCCTGACCTTGTAGTTCTTCTTGCCACCGAGGCTCATGGGGGTTCAGTAGATAATCACCTATTTGATATGTTTGCACTCATCCTCGTTACAACCCGGTTTTAGATGGATAGACAAGGAATATATATGGGTTATATTTTTCAATAACTTGATTATATGCTCCCCCCACATATCATTGTTATTGAGGAGATCCTTCCAGAGGTCAGAAGGAAGATGGCAAGGTCACTTTATTCAGAGGGAATGTCCCAGGAGAAAATTGCGAAATATCTGGGAACCTCCCAGGCCATGGTCAGTAGATATCTGAAAGAGGAAAGGTTATCCATCAACGAGATCTCTTCAGTTGTAAACAGGGTATCAAGGGAACTTACAGTTGCAGTCCTGGCTGGTGCCGGACCAGATGAGATCACAGAAAGATTCTGCAACCTCATGGAGATCTCGATCTCCAAAGGATTTCTTGATGATAGATATAGAAAAAGGTTCCAAAGGGATCCATGCAGAGCCTGTATGGGTCCAATGTCCAATATTGGAGATCGAGCCAATGTTTCAGAGGACCTTTTAACCGCTGTTCGTTTCCTTATTTCTCATCCTATTCCTGATCTGATACCTGCCTTGAAGGTCAATATTGCTTATGCGCTTGAAGGAGCAGAAGAGATCGAGGATGTGGCTTCATTTCCAGGCAGATTGCCGGATAGAAATGGAAGGATACTGGAACCACTCCCTGTTGAATTTGGTGGATCAAAACATCTTGCAACTGCTCTGTTATCTGCAATGGCCGGCAACTCCAACATTAGAGCAGTTATCAGTACCGGTTATCGCGAAGAGATGAAGTCTCTGTTATCCGAATTAGGAATTGAACATGTGGCCCTGGATAGGGCGAAAGAGGAACTTACGGACATGCTGAAAAGATCCCAACCTGGTGATATTAAATGTGTTACCGACCCGGGGGATTTTGGAATTGAACCCTGTCTATACATTTTCGGGACATCGCCTCTTGAAGTTGTTTCAATGGTCGTGGAGATCCAAAACAAAATTGGTGAGAAAAATGGATCATGATATCAGAGGATCGGTATCCGGGAAAACAATTACCATAATAGTTATCCTGATCTCCATCGTGGGTTTGTGGATCCTGGGGGTGGTCTATATTCTGGAACAGATAGGTGAGGAAGAGGGTGACCAAGACCTTGTGATCTATGCGTATGAAAGCTTTCAATCATATGGTCTCGGCCCGTCGGTGATACCGCAATTCGAAGAGAAGTATGGTGTTAATGTAACAGTTGTCACACCTGGTGATGTGGGAACGGTTCTCGGTAGAATGAACATGGAAAAAGAGGATCCAATTGCTGATATTGTGATCGGTGTGGACAATTCAATGCTTTTCAAAGCGGTTGATATGGACCTTCTGGAACCATACAAACCCGAGAACTTTTACCGTCTGGATCCCACTATGAACTTCGATCCGGAGAACTATGTTGTCCCCTTCGATTACGGATATATTGCGATCATTTGCAACCGTGAACTTATGCATGAAAGGAATCTGGACGTTCCAGAAGACCTCCTTGATCTGGCAGATCCTCAATATGATGGCCAAATGTTGCTACTGGACCCATCTACATCTTCGACTGGTTCATCTTTCATGATATGGGCTGCATCGGCAGCAGGGGAGGACTATTCTTCATTTTTCGAGGATCTGGCGGATAACGCAAATGGACATGTTCTGGGTTCATGGGATGCCATGTATTCTCAATGGAGTGAAGGTGAGGCACCTATTGCGATATCATACGGTTTGGATACAGCCTATGAAATGATGTGGTATGGCACTAACAATACCATTACCGTCGTTCCAGATCATCAGGGGTATAGGCAGATAGAAGGAGCAGCTCTCGTGAAGGGTGCAGATAATCGAGAACTTGCACAGAAGTTCTTGGATTTCATCCTCACCGATGAATTCCAATCTCAGGTCTACAATAACTACATGCTACCTGTCGTTCCTGGGATCGAGATCGATCAGCTGTTCGTTGAATATGGTCAGGATGCTGAGGTTCATATTGAGCCTACGACCCATCAGGTCAAGATAAATTATGATGATTGGAATGAAGCCTGGAGACAAGCTTTCTACAATTGATCAGCGGTGAACAAATAATGGAACTACAGGGCAAAAAGATCCGGGTCTGGATGAGACGGAGCATCGGGTACACCATTCCGATGATCTTTCTGGTTTTGTTCTGTTTGTATCCCCTGCTCCTCATCATGAAATTTGGAGTGGTGAACGATGAAGGGCAATTCACATTTCGGTATCTGATCGATCTGGTCACCGATAGGATCTATCTCAAAGTTATCGGTTTTACATTTACTCAAGCCTTGATATCGGCTGTTATAACCTTGGTCCTTGCCTTACCAGGAGCTTACTTACTCTCCAGATACAAATTTCCTGGCCGGTCAATGATAATGGCTGCCAGCACTGTTCCATTTGTTCTTCCATCCTTGGTCCTGGCCGTTGGATTCCTAGGGATCTTTGGAGCTCAAGGAACAATAAATAATTTCATCGTAGATATCAACGGATCTCTGGGCACGACACTCCCTCCGGTCGACATCCTTTACACAAAAAAGGTGATAATCCTCGCTCATATTTTCTTTAATTTTCCCATTGCTTTGAGGATCCTGTATTCCAGGTTTGGAACCATGGACACCAGCCTTGAAAATGCCGCAAGATCCATGGGAGCAGGAAGGATAAGGACCTTTTTCACAGTGACCTTACCTCAGATGAGATACTCTCTCCTTTCTTCATTTTCATTGGTTTTCACATTTTGCTTGCTGTCATTGGGGGTTATACTTGTTATTGGGGGTTTGAACCATACCTTGGAAGTGGAGGTGATGTCCCTTTTCAAGGGCCTGAAAGTACATCATGGTGGGGCCCTGGTCATCGTTGAATCCATCATCGTACTATTGGCCACCTTGGTTTATATCTGGAGCTCATCAAAGGAAGGGAGCAGGGCTGATGTTGCTTTGGGAGAAGGGGTATCCAAATGGTCCGGAAGGAGACCCACTTCAATAACGACCATATTGATCGTTATCTACATCCTGGTCGTGTTCTTAGTCATCTTTGCACCTCTCACATCCGTTGGGATGGAGAGCCTTGTTTCCGAGACCTCTGGTAGTGGTTTAACACTTGAGTGGTATGAACAGGTCATTTCGACACAGAACGATCCAACAATATCCATCTCACCTCTTGGGGCTATAATCAATTCACTTCTATTCGGGTCTCTGACAATGATATTATCAGTTCCTCTATCGATCATTACTGCCCATATGCTCCATGGTTCGAAGTTCAAAAGAAAATGGATCCTTGATCTGTTGCTTCTATTTCCTATCGGAGCATCTTCGGTTGCTCTGGGTTATGGTCTTGTCAAAGCATACTCTGGTAGTCCATATCATTTAACAGGTACCTGGTACATCGTCGTGCTGGTCCATTCGGTCATTGCTTATCCTTTGGGTGCTAGGGCAGTGTACTCTTCTCTTAGGTCCATACCCCCTAACCTAATCAAAGCTTCAAGGTCCATGGGAGCGGGGCCCATAGAGTCGTATTTCAAAGTTAAACTTCCATTGATGATGCCTGGAATATTGGTTGCAGCTGTTTTTGCATTCGCGATCTCAATAGGTGAACTTGGAGCAACATTGATGGTATCAAAGGAAGCCTTCATGACCATGCCGGTATTCCTTTACCGGATGATCGAAGGCGGGGGAAGACATTTTGGTGCGATGAACGCTTTTGCTGTTATTCTTATGGGGATCACCTTCCTATCTTTTTTGGCCATAGAGATGATAAAACGGATCTTCATGAAATGGGGTGTGAACAATTGAGTCTTGAACTAAAGGATGTTTCATTCAGATACCCCGGTGAGAAAAAGAGAGTATTGGATCATCTCGATCTCGATATCCAGGAAGGAGATATCTATGCACTTTTGGGGGGTTCAGGATCTGGAAAGACCACCGCTTTGAACCTGACTGCTGGATTCCTTACAGCAAAAAAGGGGATCGTGAGAATAAAAGGTAAGAACGTAACAGACGAAAAGGTCCATAAACGGAACATCGGGATCGTTTTTCAGGAGTACGCACTTTTCCCACATATGTCAGTAGGATCCAATATTGCCTATGGACTCAGGACAAGGAATATCCCATCAAGGGATGTAAACAAAAGGGTATCAGATGTATTGGAATTGGTTGGTCTGGTGGGTTATGAAAAAAGGTTTCCCTCCGAACTTTCAGGAGGAGAACGACAAAGAGTAGCTCTATCAAGAGCTCTTGTTTACAAACCTGATCTCCTATTATTGGATGAACCTCTATCTGCACTCGATGCTTCCTTGAGGGAGGAGCTAAGAAAGGAGCTCAGGTCCATCATCAAGAGATCTGGAACAACGGCGTTGTATGTTACACATGACCAGTTGGAAGCTGTGTCTGTTTCTGACAGGGTTGGATTCCTTAAAGATGGCAGGATCTACGAAGAAGGCGTACCAGATCAGATATACTGGAACCCAAGGAGGATAGAAACAGCAAGGTTCATGGGTGTATCCAATATCTTTCAGGTATCTGGAAATATTAAAGACCATATCCAGACCCCGATCTGCAACCTCCCAATGAAAAAGGAGATACCACACCATATCGGCCTCAGGCCTGAATCTCTGAAATTGGAGGGTGGACCGATCAAGTTAGATTGCAAAGTTGTGAGTATGGAATACAGGGGAAAAGATATCCAGATCGAACTGTCCACCAAAGGACAAATATTGAAAGCTTCACTTGATGGAAGAGTAAAGATAGAGAAAGGTCAGGCTGTTTCAATGTTCCTGTCTCCAGACGAGGTGATCCATTTTGCCTATGGGAACAGGGATTGATATCCAGACCCTCATTTTTCATCGATCATCATAGAATTAATCGGATGTAATTAAT
>JAUVBH010000175.1 GCA_030591285.1 Thermoplasmatota archaeon | reverse complement strand
GGAGTGTTCCATTAGATCCTCTGGAAGCTCATAAAGGGGAAGGTGGTTCGGTTACACTTGTTGGTGTAATAAAAACATATGATGCCGAGAGAAGAGAGGGTGAAGATGCTGCCAGGATCATCAAGAAAGCAGTCGGGTCCTGGGTGATAGATGACAATGGTGAGGAAAGAATACTGAAATTTTCCGACATTGCGATACTTGTTCCCACCAGGAAAGGATTCAATCAGTACGAGGATGGTCTTAGAGGAGCAGACATTCCCTTCCAGGTCTACAAGGGCAAGGGTTTCTTTGAAAGGCAGGAAGTTTCAGATGTTCTCAATCTGCTCTCATTCATCACAAATCCAAATGATGATCTAACCCTATCTTCGCTTTTGAAGGGTCCTTTTTTCGGATATAGTGATGAGGAGCTAATGAGGATATCCACTCAGAATGGTAGCAATCTTCTTGCGAAACTGGGAAACTCACCAGACCATGAGGATGATCATAGATCGATCAACTGGTTCATCAAGATAGCATGGACCCTCCCTCCTTACCTTGCAATGAAGACCATTATGAACCGGTCTGTTGTCTATGCTGCAGCAGGGGGAAAAAGAGAAAGCAGGAATCTGGATCGGATCATTGAATGGGCAGTGGGTGAATCCTCCGCTTCATCCATTCTTGAACTGACAGAAAGATTGAAAAGGTTGGTCGAGGAGCCTCCCAAGGAGGGTGAACCCCCACTTTCAGTTGGCGATGATTCGGTGACAATGATGACGATACACAGTGCCAAGGGTCTTGAGTGGCCAATGGTAATTATCCTAGGAATGAACCATGAAGGTGGAGGGAGTTTCACACCCCCTTACCTACTGGACCCGGATAACGGAATATCAATGAAGGTGGCTGATCATCGGACCGGAGAACTGGTCAAACCACCATCCTGGATCAAGGCTGAAGAGGACGCTTCTGCCAAGGAGATCCAGGAGAGAAAGCGTCTACTCTATGTTGCATGTACAAGAGCAAAGGATCATCTTGTTCTAAGCGGAGCTGTTCCGATCCGGAGAGATGGTGTGGAGCTGGAACCACATGGTATGTTCAAGCTGTTATGGGACAGTATGGACCTGTCCATTTCCGAACTTGATGAAGGTGTGATGTTGATCAACGGGGTCCCGGTGAACTTGACCTCTGTGAGACCTGATGATATCTCCGGGGAAGAAGATGATGAAGGATCCGATCCGGTGGATCTATACATTGCAGAGGATGGTGCACCGCTTCCATTTATTGGAGGAGTTAGGGAGAAGGGAAGATCATTTCTTCTTTCACCAAGCAGGATCATTGAGAGTGAGGACCCGAGGGGCATCCCCTATGGATATCCCAAGATATCGGACACTATCCCCCCCGATGAGTTCGGTGATATTGTCCATGCGATCCTTCAGGGTACTCCCTCGGAAAGGATCCTGAGGGAGTATGGACGTGAGGAAAACAGAGAAGAGATCATGATTGCAGTTGATGCCATCAAAGAGAAAATGGATAAGATGGATATTCAGAGAATGCACCATGAGGTCGAGGTTGTATCAACTATCTCGGATATGAACGGCAACGAGGTTCCCGTCCTTGGCAGGTTGGATCTTTTGGCAAGGTCAAGTGATGGTGATCATACGATCATTGATTTCAAGACGGGAGTTCAGAAAGAGAGTCACGGTACACAACTTGACATTTACAGGAAAATGACAATTGGTCTTCTGGATGGAGAGATATCTGTTGATGTAATATATTCCAAGGGTCCTGAATGACATTTTTTTCAATCATCGTCGAATCTCTACATCGTCACCCGTATAATGTTCTGAGAAACCTCCTGGTATAATTTGTATTTTGTATCATCTATTCAGAAATGGTTATAATGGAGACCTGACTAAGCCAATCGTCCCAGTTTCAGTATGTTGGTGCAGGCGATGTTGGAACCTCCCATAGAAAACCGATTGAAGCATCTCTACGATCGGGCCCCGGTCCAGACGCTTCATGGATCCGATCGGATAGTCATTGTATCCGATCTTCACATGGGTGACGGTTCCTTCAACGATGATTTTCACCGAACTTCATCCCTTTTCAAGAATGTATTTCAGAACTACTATCTGGAAAAGGGTTTCAAACTTATTTTGAACGGTGATGTTGAGGAGCTTCACAAATTCATTCTGGACCGGATAATTCACAGATGGGATTCCATCTATGAAATTTTCAAGAGGTTCCAGGAAGAACTATCGATCTTCAAGATACATGGCAACCATGATCCATGGCTTCATTTCCTCGGAGATCACGGTGTGATCCATCAGCAGATGGAATCCCTGAGGTTGAAGTTTCAAAATGCCGATCTCTTCTTTTTACACGGTCACCAATCATCACCATGGCTGGAGAGACTTCATAATCTGAACACCACTCTCCTTCGCAGAGTTGTGAAACCTCTCCAGTTCAAGAATTTCGCTCTAGACCTTGGAAAGAAAGCAATAACCAAGAAAGAGACCAGGATGTCCGAGTTTTCTATCAAGAACAAGATAATCTCATTTGTGGGTCATACACACAGACCGCTCTTTGGAACACAATCAGGTTCTCCTCTTCTATACAATTCGGGTGCTGCCATAGGGAACAAGGGAATAACAACACTGGAGATCGATCGGGGAAGATTGAACCTTGTTCACTGGTGGGGAAGAAAGATGGTGAAGAGGTACCTAGACCCAGACAGATTTGAACCTGAAAGGTTGGGCCGAGATGACACTTACAGAGTGGTCCTGAACTCCAGGCCCTTAACATCAATATTCCGTGCGAATTCCGTCCCTTATTGAGGATAGATACAGACCATTCTCATCTGTCCATCGAATCCCATGTGCTTCTGAAACCTTTTCTGTCTGAACGTTTCGATCCTTGCAGTTTCGGGATTCTGGATCTTTATCTTCCCTTTCTCCACTGAGGTTACTACGATCCAATGAGGGATCGGTCTCAGCTCCCACATCAATCTCGTCGATATCAGAACGATGGGATGTGATCCCATCTCGATCTCATTTTTAATATCCTCGATAGTAGCGGTTTTCATTACTTCTTCAACACCAAGTTCCCTGGCTGAAATTTTCTTCTTCTGGAATAGAGAATCCATGTTGTCAACATCGATCTCTGGAAAATGCTGTTTTAATCTTCCGGTGAATCCGATACCATCACCATCTGCATAGACCTTGGCTCGAAATCCCCTTTTCAAAGCAGCAAGGGCAAGTCCATAGGAGCTTGTCGCCCTTGATTCCACAAGATTGGAATCATCCCATACGGCAACCTCAAGAGGTTCATCAAGCTTCATTTTCTTATCAATAGCTCCCATTGCCATAAGAAGTGAAGCGGGGCCGCATGAGTATCCATAGGATTGCTGATACATGGGAATTTCACTTGCCATCAAATGGATAATGGAACAGTGGTAGATACCGGTTGTCCTGAACATCTAAGGTTCATAAGATATATTGCGCCAAAACATGCCGATCTTTCAAGAAGAACGTGAACTTTGGTTTCTGGAGAGGGATCCAGCTGGAAGATCCCAAAGGGTTACTTCAGTGTACCGAGGAGAAGATGAGGCATGTTAAGGTGTTCTCATTTGATGATATCGATAAAGAAGCACTGGGAGATCTTGCAAAACAGGCTGTCGAACTCAATAGGGAGCACGGTATCGCAGCAATGAAGAAGGGCATCTGATAATGAAAAGGTTATATGGTCCTCATTCCCTTTCACCATGGGGGCTATGTTGAATTTTTACTACCAGAGTATTCTCCTGGAGGTGAAGTAAATGTCTGGGGAAGTATCGGTACTTTGTATCTTCAATCCGGAAGCAGGAATGGGTAGATTCAAGATCGGTTCCAAGGAATTGAAGGAGAAGTTCGAATCTGCAGCGAAAGAAGCCGGAGTGGCCCTTGATATGGAGATCAAGGAAACACATTTTTCCGGTGATGCCGAGAAGATCTCAAGAAAAGAGAGGGATTCCCGTTTCGATACCATCGTTGCCTGTGGTGGAGACGGAACTATCTACGAGATAGTGAATGGGCTGGTAGGAAGTGGAAAGGCATTTGGTGTGGTCCCCCTGGGTTCGGGGAATGATGATATTGTCTCTTTAACCGGAGAAAGGCGAGGAATAGATGAATGCATTTCCGAGATAATTGCTGGTAAAAGACGAGCGATCGACATTGCCAGGATGAATGAGAGATACTTCTTGAATGTTGTAGGCGTTGGAATAGATGCAGCGATCAATCACGAGGTAGCTGACAGGAGGGACCTGGTGAAGAGATTTGGACCTACCTTGCTGTATGCTTACTGCACCTTCCGGGTGATCCCCAGATGGAAGGATATGGAAATGAGACTGACCATGGATGATGATGAACCCTGGACGATCAAGGTGAAGATGCTGACAATTGGTAATGGGGTGGTCTGTGGTGGGGGGTTCAAGTTGACCCCTGAAGCCAAGCTGGACGATGGTCTTCTTGATATGTCATTGATAAAGAGTGCCGGAACCCTGAAGACGATGGTGAATGTTCCCAAAGCTTT
>JAUVBH010000186.1 GCA_030591285.1 Thermoplasmatota archaeon | reverse complement strand
TATGGGTCGGAGATGTAGACCCGCAGATCCCCGGAAATGAGCTCTATGCCTTCGGTTACACTGCCAAACTGTTCCAGATCACTGGCTCCTTCGGATCAGGTTGGAATGTGAAAACACTCTGGACAGATGTTGCAAGGGGGCATGAGATAAGGATCGGGGACATTCATCCGGATGAGGGAAACGAGATCGCTGTCGTGGGATACTCTGCAAACGTTACCGTTGTGAAGACATCAGGTTGGCAGGTTAGAGTACCTTTCAAAGGATCTGAACCAATTGATGGAATTGCTGTGGGTGATATAGACAGCACACACGCTGGCAGCGAATTGGTGTGGGTTGCAAGAGATATGAAGGTCTATACAGGATACTATGATGATTCAGGGACTTTCCACTATGATGACATCTGGACCTCGGGTGGTCAACAGCTGACCCCGGCAATTGGAGATCTAAGACCAGATATCCCAGGGAACGAGATCCTGGTCGTTGGCCTTAGCTCTGGAATGGAAAATGATGACGCAGGAAGAGGAACTGCAGAGGTACTGTTCAACGCGGGCAGTGGATGGCAGAACCAGAGAGCGTTCTCCGAAGAGCAGTTGATCCATGGGGCAGCTATTGGTGATATTGATCCAACCATTCCCGGAGAAGAGGGATTGCTGGCAAGTTTCGGATGGAATGTCACAATGATATGGTGGGATACCGAAACCAACACCTGGAACAATACACACATCTTCACAGATATCGGCAACGTCAGGAAGATCATAATCGCAGATATTCTCCCTGACTCGATCCATCCAGGCAATGAGATGGTCTCAATTTCCAAAGGAGGCAGGGTAACTGTCGCCTATGGAAACAAAGATGATGGATGGACAGTGGATGTGATCTATGAGAATACTACCATTGGATTCGCAAGGGTCGCTGTTGGAGATGTCGACCCAAATGTCCCTGGTCTCGAGATATACACAGGAACAGACGCATTCGAAGTTATTGGTTTCAAGCGGGATGGAACATCATGGGACATGCAGAAGATCTACAAGGATACCAACAAGAACAGAGGTGTATGGGTTGGAGATGTAGATCCCAACATTCCCGGTAACGAGCTCTATGCATTCGGTTATACTGCAAAACTATTCCAGATCACGGGAGATTTCACTTCAGGTTGGGATGTGAAAACACTCTGGACCGATATCGCTAGGGGCCATGAGATCAGGATCGCAGACATACATCCTGATGAAGGGGTCGAGATCGCTGTAGTAGGCTATTCTGCAAATGTGAGTGTGATATCAAGAATGGATGTGAAAAATGTTCCCGGTCCAACTATAATTGGTGGAAGCACTCAAGCATTTGAATCTGGATCAGAAAATACCATCAAACTGGAGATACAAAGCGACTCAAAAATGTATTTCTCGGTCAATGAGATCGACGGAATGGAGGTCGAACTTCTTCCAGAGACCATGTATGCCTCCGGATCACTGAATATCAAGGTCGTGGCCCCACATGTTGCCGAGGACACAATTGATACATTGGTTCTGACCCTGAAGCATGGGAGTGGAACAATGACCTTCCCGATCGATATTACTATTGCAGAAGATGTGACAGCGCCGACCATTGTCGACATCACAACCCTTACAGGGAGAAAACTTGCCGATGGTGATGAGGTTCTTTGGAACGATACCATCATTATCATGTTCTCTGAACCCGTTTCGGCAGATTCCTTCCTTGCATCCCAGGTTGCTGAAGGAGTGAAGGTGGAGTGGGGTGGTGTGCTCTTGGATGTTGACCTTGAACTATCTGAGGATGGGGAATGGATGACCCTCAACCTTGAACCCTACAATCTATTGGGGAATATCATGATCTCCTTTGACGGACTTGAAGATCAGGTCGGACTTGAAATGGTTGAACCTCCCATCGAGCTGAGGGTCCAGGGAAATAGCAGTGAAGAAGGAACGTGTCCAGAATGCTGGGTCATCGGGATCATTTTGATCGGCGTAGTCCTGATAGGTACCGGGATCTTCTTCTTTACGTATACAAAGAAAAAGGAAGAGGATGAAGAACAACCGGACAGGATCGAACTCCCAAAGGAACCGAAGCAGATTTGAAAGAGCTCGATGTTCAGGGCATATGGACGACATCAAGTCCGTTACCCTAAACAAACTGAATGAAGCGTTATCATCCGGTCTAGTTGACGAAGAGGTGATACCCCTTCTTTCAATATTGAACTCAAAGGAAGGACTGGTAACCACTTCATCATGTTCAGGAAGATACCAACTGATCTCTGTTCCAAGGGCAGGTGATAAGGTAGGATCCAACATCCTGGGAAAATGGCACAGGACGGTGGAGGTATCTGAACTATCAGAAGCTGTCGGATCCTGGGATGGTGACGGGGAGCTGCATCTACTGGTCCAACCCCTTCTCCTACATGTAAGGGCGATCGATATCAAGACTGGTGCGAAACTGAGGAACCTTGCACAGGATTGCGGACTCAAGTTCTCGACCATCAGATCTGTGAAATTGGGACAACGGGGGGAGATCCTCCCGTGGGGAGTTGTTGTTGAATTTCTTGGGACGGAGAGGATGGAGATCCCCTTGGATGGGATCGATCGGAGCGTAATAATTGATTGCCTGGATCCTTGGGTTAAGAGAGGAAACCAGCTCATTACAAAGACGAAGGGGCATATCAAGACCCTGATGAACAGACTTGGGAATGGTTTTTGACCTATTTTGGGCAGTTTTCATGATACTCAAGTAAAACATTAAAAACCAGTTGGGTTTATCCAGTTCACAGGGTGGATATCATGGCAATTATGAACAGGGTTGGGGCCCTTCTTTACAATATTTGTCTGTTTCTGACGATCGGGATCCTATTCCTGGCTCTAAAGAATTTCAATCTTGAAGACCCCAATGCCACTATAGATTACAGTTATAATCTGAAGACCCTCCTTTTAGGATTCATCTGGGCCTACTACGCCTTCGGCGTTGCTCTATCAATAGCTGCTCTGATATCCAAGGCCAGAAAGAAAAAGATCGTATTCACAGTTCTTATCATATGGTTCTGGGTTCTCATGGGTATCAATGCACTATTCATCTTTATCCCTGACGTTCTTCAGGACCAGTATACCACTGCAGGGTGGAGATACTCCATAATGATGATCACTATGGTCATGGCCTTTGTTCCAGCCCTTGGTCTTATCTTCCACCAGTTCCCGGGAACCGTTGATCGGAACTATCTGATCAAGCAGATCAAGGACAAGGTAGTAAAGGAACAGACGAAGGCCAAGTCCTACTGCCCTGAGTGCAAGTTCCCTTCAGAAAAAGAGTGGAAGCACTGCCCGACATGCGGTGCCCATTTCTCAGATTGATCCCATACCAGGATATGGAGCGGGCAGTAAGAGACCATGGATCCATGATCCTTGGTTCCAATGAGCTTTTATAGTTCGGTAGATGGAGAAAGAGGATGATGTTAGGGAGATGGAAGAGGAGGAGATCCTATATTTCTCTAAGGTTCGAATCTGGTATACATCACATCTCAAATCCATTTATGTCCATAAGCCCCATGTGACACATTTTTCACAAACATAACAGATATCATTATATCTGTGAATAAACACGAACCTATTGTGAAAAGTGGAATGTCAGAAATGGAACAGAGATTCTATTTCAGTCTTGAAGAAAAAAAACAAAGGATCTTCTCAATAAAAGACATCATAGATATTCTGAACATATCTGAATTTCGAGCAAGAAATATTGCTTCATCAATGGTGAAAAAGGGAGCAGTAGAAAGAGTGAAACCCGGATTGTTCTCACGAATTCCAGCCAATATAATAATAGATAAAAAACAGTTTCACGAAGATGCCATAATAATTGCCTCTAAACTCTCAAATGATTATTTCATTTCACATTATACTGCTTCAAGAATCCATGGATTTGCTGAAAGATATTCAAACCATGTGTACATATCAACGATCACTCATCAAAGAAACCTCGAATATCATAATAATCTGATCAAGTTTGTTAAAATTGATCCAAAAAGATTATTCGGTATTGAGAAAATAAATTACTTGAATGACACGATCATGGTATCAGATGTAGAAAGGACTTTGATAGATATTATTAATCGACCCAAATTATCAGGAGAGTGGATTGAAGTAATTAATACAATAATGAACATTCAAAAAATTGATCAACAAAAACTGATCCAATATTTATTAAAATTTAATAATAAAAAAACTGCAAGAATTACTGGATATTTATTGGATCAGATAGAATATTTTGATATTAGCGATGAGTTCAATGAACAAATTATCGAATTTTCTGGCAATAATAAATTCTATATCAATAAAACTAGTAAAAGTAAACTGGTGAAAGAAT